>NZ_JALBYS010000039.1:0-55722 GCF_022678525.1 Serratia sp. PGPR-27
CCTGATTGACGATGACAGCGCCAGCCTGTGGATCCGCTGGCTGGTCGGCCAGGGGTTCGCGCCGGCGGAGCTGGAACTGCAGGAGCAGCAGCTGATGCAGCTCTATTATCAGGGCAAGCTGTCGATGGAGGACTACATGCAGGCCACGCTGGCGCCGCTGACCGGCCTGAGCGTACAAACCGTGGCCGGCTGGGTGCAGCGTTACATCCGGCGCGACATCCTGCCGCGCGTCTACCCCGCCGCCCGTGAACGCCTGCAGTGGCACCGCGAGCGCGGCGACTGCATTCTGGTGATCTCCGCCACCGGCGAACACCTGGTGGCGCCGATCGCCGAACAGCTCGGCGCCGACGACGCGCTGGCGATCGGCGTGGAAATCAGCGACGGCCGCTTCACCGGCAACACCTACGGCACCATGACCTATCAGCAGGGCAAGGTGATCCGCCTGCAGCACTGGCTGGCGCAGCACCCGCACCTGAAGTTCGAGCACAGCCACGGCTACAGCGACTCTCTCAACGACAAGGCGATGCTGCAATTCGTCGACAGCGCCACGGTGATCAACCCCGACAGCGAACTGAGCGCGCTAGCGGCGGAGCACGGCTGGGAAGTGTGCCGCTGGGAGCGTTGAGCGGCAGACAAAAAATGCCCTGCGGTGTGACAAAAAGCGCATTGTGGCGTAGGTATTAAGGGTCTTTAATCCGCTAACGGAGTTATCCCATGCTGACCATTTGGGGTCGTGAGAATTCGAACAACGTCAGGAAGGTGCTGTGGTGCGCCGCCGAACTGGGGCTGAGCTATACCCACATCAACGCCGGCGGGGCGTTTGGCAAGGTCAACGAAGAGAGTTACCGCGCGCTGAACCCGAACGGCCTGGTGCCGCTGCTGCAGGACGATGACTTCGTGCTGTGGGAGTCCAACACCATCGTGCGCTACCTGGCGGCGAAATTCGGCGACGCGACGTTCTATCCGCAAGATCTGCAGGCGCGCGCCGCCGCCGAGAAATGGATGGACTGGACCACCTCGACCATCGTTCCGGCCTTCACCATCGTCTTTTGGGGCCTGATCCGCACCGCGCCGGAGTTGCGCGACATGGCGAAAATAGAAGCGGCGATCGCCACGCTGGAAAAACACTTCGACGTCATTGAACAGACGCTGGCGCACCAGCCTTACCTCTCCGGCGACGCGTTCGGCTTCGGCGATATCCCGCTCGGCAGCTTCGCCTACGCCTGGTTCGAAATGCCGATCGCCCGCCGCCCGCGGCCGAACATGGAGCGCTGGTATCAGCAACTGCGCGCACGCCCGGCCTATCAGCGCGGCGTGATGAGCGCACTCACCTGACGCATGCGGGGCGTTACGACGCCCCGACCTTCAGCAGCTTGCCGTCCCGTTCGTCCGTCAGCAGATACAGGTAGCCGTCCGGCCCGCTGCGCACCTCGCGAATGCGTTCGCCGCGATCGCCCAGCAGCCGCTCTTCCGCCACCACTTTGTCCCCCTCCAGCGTCAGGCGAATCAGTGCCTTTTGCGCCAGTGCGCCGATGAACAGCGAATGCCGCCAGGCGGGGAAACGCTGCCCGTCATAAAACGCCATGCCGCTGAGGCCGGGCGAAACCCGCCAATAGTGCAGCGGCTGTTCGGTGCCGGGCACCCGTTCTCCTTTGGCCTCCGGAATCGGCTGGCCGGAATAGTTGATGCCATAGGTGGCCAGCGGCCAGCCGTAGTTTTTACCCGGCAGCGGGATATTGAGCTCATCGCCGCCGCGCGGACCGTGTTCATGCTCCCAGATCGCGCCGCTCCACGGATTCAGCGCCAACCCTTGCGGATTGCGGTGGCCGTAGGACCAAACCTCCGGGCGTTTACCTGCCTGGCCGATCCAGGGGTTGTCCGGCGGTACCGCGCCCTCGGCGGTCAGCCGCACCAGCTTGCCCTGCAGTTTGTCAGTCTCCTGCGCCGTCGGCCGCTGGTTGTTTTCGCCCAGCGCGATAAACAGGTAGCCCTGCCGATCGAACGCCAGCTTGCCGCCAAAGTGATTGCCGACCGACAGCTTGGGTTGCTGACGGAAGATCACCTTAAAGTTTTCCAGCCGCGCGCCGTCGTCGCTCAGGCGGCCATAGCCGACCGCCGTGCCGGCTTTGCCGCCCTCGCCCGGTTCGGCGAAGCTGAGATATACCCGGCGGCTGGCGGCGAAGTCGGGCGCCGGCAACACCTCCAGCAGGCCGCCCTGCCCCTCGGCGTAGACCTGCGGCACGCCGGCGATCGGCGGCGACAGGCCCTTGCCCTGCAGCCACAGCCGCAGCCGGCCGGGCCGTTCGGTGATAAGCAGGCCTTGTTCCGCCGGCAAGAAGGCCAGCGACCATGGGTGTTCAAGGCCGTCCTGCAATTGGCTGACCGTCGGCGCGGCGTGCAGCAGGCCGCTGCACAGCAGCAAACCGGCCAGCAGAGTCAATCGGGGCATGGCGTCCTCCTGAGGATAAAATGACCCGTTTAGTGTAGTTCACCCAGTCGGAATGGTCGTTTACATTACATTTCAACAGGTTGCCTTTTAGCCGCAGTGTGCTTAAGTTAATCCATAACCCAGGAGGAAAAATGGACATTACCGTTACCGACGCGATTGACGAACAAACCCTCGATGCGATCAGGCAAGGCCTGCGCGCTTACAACCTGCCGCATATCGATGCCCGTCACCGCAAGCCGCTCAGCGTCTATGCGCGCGACGAGGCCGGCACGGTGATCGGCGGGCTGACCGCCGAAACCTGGGGCAACTGGCTGAGCGTCGAGTGGCTGTGGGTGGCGGATACCCAGCGCGGCAGCGGCCTCGGCGGCCGGCTGATGCGCGCCGCCGAGCATGAGGCGCAGGCGCGCGGCTGCCGCTACGCCCGTCTCGACACCTTCAGCTTCCAGGCGCGACCGTTCTACGAAAAGCTCGGCTATCAGCTGCAAATGACGCTGAAAGAGTATCCGGTGGAACATGAGTGCTATTTTCTTACCAAAACCCTGACTGATTAATGGACGGACAGATGGACAGCAAAAGCATGGTGGTGAACTGCGTGGCGTACAAAGCCGGCCAACGGCTGGGCGAAGTGACCATCGACGATATCAGCGAGGTGGTCAAACAACCGGACACCTTCGTCTGGCTGGGGTTGCGGCAGCCGGAGCCGGCGTTTATGCGCAAGGTGCAGGAGGAGTTCGGCCTGCACGATTTGGCGATCGAAGACGCGCTGTGCGCGCACCAGCGGCCGAAGCTGGAGACCTACGGCGACTCGCTGTTCATCGTGGTGAAAACCGCGCAGTGGGGCGAGCACGACGAAATCGAATACGGCGAAACCCACTTCTTCGTCGGCAAAAACTTTCTGGTGACGGTGCGCCACGGCGCCTCACCCAGCTACGCGCCGATCCGCGCCAAGGCGGAAGAGAACCACAAGCAGATGTGCCGCGGGCCGGGCTTCGCCCTCTATTCGGTGTTGGACTTCGTGGTGGATAACTACCGCAGCGTGGTAACGCGCTTCGAGAGCACCATCGAGAACATCGAAGCCAACATGTTTCAGTCGGAGTTCGATCAGGCGGCGATCGAGAACGTCTATACTCTGCGCCGCCACCTGCTGGCGCTGCGCAACGCCGCGCTGCCGATGGATGAAATCTGCAACCAGCTGATCCGTCTGCACGAAGAAGTGATCCCGAAAGAGCTGCGCGCCTACGTGCGCGACGTGCAGGATCACGCGCATCAGGTGGTCAGCAACATCGACGACATGCGCGAAATGCTGACCAACGCCATGCACGTCAATCTGGCGCTGGTGACGGTCAAACAAAACGAAGTGGTGAAACGGCTGGCGGGTTGGGGGGCGATTTTGGCCATCCCGACGGTGATCTTCAGCCTGTACGGCATGAACTTCGCCGACATGCCGGAGTTGAAATTCCCGTGGGCCTATCACGCCACGCTGGGGGCGACCGCCGTCGGCTGTATTTTCCTGTATCAGAAGCTGAAGAAATCAGGCTGGCTGTAAGCGCCAAAACGGCGGATTTTCCCGCCGGAAAAACGGTCGGCGGGGCAGCCGGATCCGCCGACCGCCCCGCCGCTTCAATACAGCATCGGCCGCCGATCGCGATGCACGTGATTGTAGCGGCCGATGCGCTTGTCATCGGCCTCGCCGATATCCATCGATGCCAGCACCATGCCTTCACCTGTCAGGCTTTGCGTCAACGGATAGCCATCGGCGTCGACGATCGCCGATCCGCCGATCCACGCAACGCCGCGCTCCGTTTCGCAGCGATCGCACACCGCGATGAACAGCCGATTGACGGCGGCGTTGGCCTGCGCCTTCACCATCTCCGCCGACCGTTCGCCCTGCGGGCGCGGCACCTGCGGCCAGTTGACCGGCGCGCACAGCAGCTGAGCGCCGGCCAGCGCCGGCAGCCGCACCCATTCGGGGAATTCAAGATCGTAGCAGATCATCACCGCCAACCGGCCAAAGCGGGTCTCGACGACCGGCGGCGGCCGATCGCCGGGGGTAAAGATCGTGCTCTCCTCATGCCACAGGTGGGCCTTGCGATAAATCGCCCTCACGCCCTGCGCATCGATCAATGCCGCGCTGTTGGCCACCCCGCCATCGGGCAGCCGCTCGCAGAAACCGGCGACGATCGCCACATCCAACTCACGCGCCAGAGCACACCACAAGCTGAGGCTGGGCCCGTCTTCGGTCTCGGCCAACGTCAGCGCCTCCGCCTTATCGCGCAACACATAACCGCTGTTCACCAGCTCCGGCAACACGATGACGTTGGCGCCTCGCTGCGCCGCATGACGGATCGCCTGAGCGGACTGCGCCCGATTATGCTCTGCTTCCCCTACCCGCAGCGCTAACTGGCAGCATGCGACGCTGATTTTACCCATGACTCACCTTCTCCTTACCCTCACCGTTAAACCGACAGGGCGGCGATGCGCCCTGCTCCTCAGTAAATCAGTAAAGGCGCCGTGATAAAAGCCCGGATCGCGCCTCAACGCTCGGTTTGGGTCTGCAGCTGCGGCGCCGGGCGGCTCAGCAGGCTGCCCAGCACGAAGGCGACGCCGCCGCCCAGCAGACCGCCGTAGATCGGGCTGTTAGCGTCGATGCCGTGCCAGATCATCAGCCCCACCACACAAAGACTGCCGGTCAGCATGCTGGCGATGGCCCCGGCGCTGGTGGCGCGCGGCCAGAAGATCGCCCCCACCAGCGGGATCAGCATGCCGCCCACCAACAGGTTGTAAGCCAGCGTCAGCGCCGCCAGCACGTCGCGCACCACAAACGCCAGCCCCAGCATGACCGCGCCCATGAAAAGCGTGGTGATGCGCCCGGCGGCCAGCCCGCCGGAAGGTTTACGGCGGATGGCCGGCAGCACGTCCTCCAGCGCGATGGTGGAGGACGCCAGCAGACAAGCGCTGGCGGTGGACATCAGCGCCGCCAGGGCCGCGGCAGCCACCAGCCCGCTGACGCCGACCGGCAATACCGTCTGCGCGATGGCGGCGAAGGCGCCGTCGGTGTTGCTGAGCGACGGCAGCACGATTTTGCCGGCCATGCCGATCAGCGCGCCGGTCACGCCGTACAGCACGCAATAGACGCCCGCTCCCAGTCCGGCGAAGCGCGCCACGTTGGCGCTGCGGGCGGTGAACACCCGCTGCCAAATGTCCTGGCCGATCAGAATGCCGAAGAAGTAGATCAGGAAGAACACCAGAATAGTGTCCAGCCCGATCGACGACAGCTGGTAGTAACCTGCGGGCAGCAGGCTGGTGAACGCCTCCCAGCCGCCTGCCTTGACGATGCTCATCGGCATCAGCACCAGCATCATGCCGACGGTCATGATGATGAACTGAATGATGTCGGTCAGCGTCAGCGACCACATGCCGCCCAGCGTCGAATACAGCACCACCAGCCCGCCGCCGAGCAGAATGGATGCGCTGAACGACAGGCCGAACATCACCTGCATCACGCTGCCGATGGCGATGATCGAGGTCACCGCCACCATCAGGTCATACGCCAGCATGATCGCGCCGCTGGTGACCCGCGCCGCCGGGTGATAGCGCCGCGACAGCACCTGGCTGACGGTATACAGCTTCAGCTTGAGCAGCGGCTTGGCCAGCACCAGGCTCAGCACCACGATGCCCAGCCCCAGCGCGCCGCACAGCCAGACGCCGGAGATACCGTAGGTGTAGCCGAGTTTGACGCTGCCGATGGTCGACGCACCGCCGAGCACCACCGCCGACAGCGTGCCCAGATACAGCCCCGGCCCCAGGTTGCGCCCGGCCACCAGATACGCCTCTTTGGAATTGGCGCGGCGAATGCCCATCCACCCCACCGCGCCTATCACCAGAAAGTAAAACACCACGACCAGCAGATCGAGATTCATGGGTACCTCCACTCCGTAGTTATTGTTATCAGGGGCCCCGACGCAACCGCTCCGCCGGTAGAGTCAGTGCGCCGGCCTCAACGGGCCGGCAGCACGCACAACATTTCAAACAGCAGGTTGGCGGCCAACAGCGCGGTGTTGCCGGAGCGATCGTAAGGCGGCGACACCTCCACCACGTCGCCGCCGACCAGGTTCAGCCCATGACAGCCGCGCACGATCTCCAGCCCTTGCCAGACCGACAGCCCGCCGACCTCCGGCGTGCCGGTGCCCGGTGCGAAGGCCGGATCCAGCCCGTCGATATCGAAGCTGAGATAAACCGGCGCGTCGCACATCTGTTCGCGGATCTCCGCCATCAGCGGTGTCAGCGACCGGTGCCAGCAGGCCTCGGCCGGCACCACACGAAAGCCCTGGCGGCGTGACCAGTCGAAGTCGTCCGCCGCATAGCCACTGCCGCGCAGGCCAATCTGCACCACCTTTTCCGGCGCCAGCAGCCCCTCCTCAAACGCGCGGCGGAAGGTGGTGCCGTGCGCCAGCTGTTCACCGAACATCTCCTCGTTGGTATCGGAATGCGCATCGACGTGGATCAGCCCGACCGGGCCATGACGGCGGGCGACGGCGCGCAGCACCGGCAGCGTCAGGGTGTGATCGCCGCCGAGCGTCAACGGCGTGCAGCCGTGCGCCAGGATCTCGTGGTAAGCCGCCTCGATGCGCTGCACGCTGTCCGCCAGGCTGTAGGGGTTGATGGCGATATCCCCCAGATCGGCCACCTGCAGCCGTTCAAACGGCGCAGAGCCGGTACCCATGTTGTAGGGGCGGATCATCACCGATTCCTGGCGGATCTGGCGCGGGCCATAGCGAGTGCCGCTGCGGTTGGAGGTGCCGATATCGAGCGGAATGCCGACAAAGGCGGCGTCCAGACCGCGCGCCTGTTCGGCCGCGGGCAGGCGCATCATGGTGGGGAGGCCGGCAAAGCGCGGCATATCGTTACCGCTTTGGGGTTGGTTCAGCATGGCGTTTCCTTGTCTTGGGCTTGCGATAAATTGAAACATTTAAGCAACATTCGCAGGCTACCCCGTTGACCGCACCGGCTACCATTCCTGCTTTTACATGTAAACATCGGAAAACGCGATGTAACTAACCCATTGAAGTATTGATTTTTATTTCAATATCATGCCATAAGAAAGGCCATATCTTCAGCGCCGCGCCTATTTCTTCGATGTTAAACATGGGTTAACCGGCCGACGTTCTGCGGAGGGACAGATGCTCACTAACCTAAGCGATATCGATCTGAAGCTGTTGCGGGTGTTCGTCGCGGTGGCGGAAGCCCAGGGGGTCAGCGCCGCGCAGGAAACGCTGCTGATGAACCAATCCACCATCAGCACCCATCTGGCCTCGTTGGAAACGCGACTGGGTTTTCGCCTGTGCCAGCGCGGGCGCTCCGGCTTCCGGCTGACGCCCAAGGGGGAACGCATGCTGATCGCCTGCCGCTCGTTGTTCAACGCCGCTCGCGACTTCACCCGGGTCAGCCAGTCGCTGAACGGCCTGCTGACCGGCGATCTGCAAATCGGTCTGGTGGATAACCTGGTTTCACTGCCGGGCAATCCGTTCAGCCAGGCCATCAAGCACTTTCAGCGGCGCCACCAGGACGTGCAATTGCAGTGCCGCATCTGTTCGCCGAACGAGATTGAGCAAGGGCTGCTGCACCAGCAGCTCGATCTGGGCATCGGCTACTTCGGCCAGCAGCTGGAGGCGTTGCGTTATCAACCGTGGCTGGAGGAGACGCAGGCGATCTATTGCAGTGAGGATCACCCGCTGTTCGCGGTGGAAGAACCCGAGCGCGAGCAGATTGAAAACGCGCGCTGGGTCAAGCGCGGCTACCTGCTGGCGCAGCAGCTGTGCCCGATCGCGCCCCCTCACTTGGCGGCAGTGGCTCACCATATGGAAAGCGTCGCCCATCTGGTGCTGAGCGGTACCTGTCTTGGCTATCTGCCCACCCACTACGCGGCGCGCTGGGTGGAACAGGGGCTGCTGCGGCAGTTGGGCGGCACGGCGCTCTCTTATCGCGCCACGCTTAGCCTGGTCAGCCGCCCCGTCCAGCCCGACGAGGCGTTGAACGCGCTGCTGGAGGATTTGGCGCGCGCCGCACGCCAATCACCTCATCGCTGAGAGGCCAGCGCCCGATTCATGGCAAACAGCGTGCCGGTTAAAGACAGGACGAGGAACCCGATGATGGCCCAGGCGAAAGAGGCCGCTCCGCCCTTGTCGAGCACCATGCCGCCGACCGCGCCACCGGCGGCCACGGCGGTATTCCAGCCCGTCGTATACATGGACTGCGCAACGTCGGCCGCGCGGCCGGAAAGCCGTGACAATGCCGTCTGCGTGAGGGTGGCGAAACCGCCGAAAGCCACGCCCCACAATGCGACGGAGAGATAGACGATCGGGGCCGCCCGTCCCCCGCTCCCCAGCAGCACGGCGGCGAGGGAAAAGATAACGATACTCGTCACCGTAAGAGATTGGACTCGCCGATCGACCAGCATCCCGGCAATGCCTAATCCGGCAATCGCGCCCAGCCCGAAGATAAACAGAACGATATCGACCCGCTCGGATAACCCCGACGGCTTGAGGAAAGGCTCCAGGTAGATATACAGAATGTTGTGGGCAACGATGAAGGTGAACACCACGAACAGCACGGCGCGGATCCCGCACTGCAAGAAGACGCCGCTCAGAGACGGGCGATGCGCCTTAGCCTGGCCGGGGAAATCCGGCACAATGGCGATGATCCACGCCACGAGCGCGAGCGCCATCAACGTCATCAGGCCAAAGGCGCCCTGCCAACCGATGGCTCGACCAAGCAACGTGCCAAGCGGTACGCCGAGCACCAACGCCAGGGTGGCGCCGGCGCCGGAGATCGCAATAGCGCGGCCGCCAAGATGAGCCGGTGACATGCGCACGGCGTAACCGGCCAGCAAAGACCAAACGATGCCGCCGAAAACGCCGGCGAAGAAACGCGTCGCCAATGAGACATGGTAATCATGCGACAGCGCCGTGACGAGGTTGACGATGGCAAAACCGCAGATCGCGCTCAACAGCAAGGGGCGGCGCCGCATGCCTTGCGTTAATGCGGTCAGCGGAATGGCGGCGACCAACGCGCCCACCGCATAGGCGGTGATGAATTGTCCCGCCAGGCTTTCAGACACGTTCAAATCGCCCGCGATCGAAGAAAGCACGCCCGCCGGCATGATCTCGGTCAGCAGCGTGATGAAAGCGGCCATTGCCAATGCCAGCAGGCCCCCCAGCGGCAACCGCTCGATGCTCCCGGCAGGCGCAGATATCGTCGTTTGATTCATCAATCACTCCCCATTCAAAGATGTTTCCGCTCATTGCGGATGACGGTTGCATCATGCTGCCCACTCGCTGATAAAAGAAAAATAGGCTAAAGTGAACAACACTCATGACAAAGATGTCATCAATAGAATGGAAGCCTATGGAAAGTCTGGGTTCTCTCGACGTTTTCGTCCGGGTCAGTGAAAGCCGCAGTTTCACGGTGGCCGGGCAGCAGCTGGGGATCTCCGCGTCGGCGGTCAGCAAAACCATCGCCCGGCTGGAGGAGCGGCTCAGCGTGCGTTTGTTCCACCGTTCCACCCGCACGGTCAACCTGACGCCGGAAGGGGCCCTGTTCCTGGAAAGGTGCCGTCGCATTTTGAGTGAGGTGAAAGAGGCGGAAGCCGAACTGTTGCAAACGCGGGGAACGCCTCAGGGCAAGCTGCGCATCAGCCTCCCGTCGCTGGGCACGCTTTTCATGCCAAAACTGGGGGACTTCAAGCGCCGCTATCCTGAGATCGAGCTGGATATTGATTATTCGGATCGGCTGGTTGACGTGATTGAGGAAGGTTTCGATGCCGTTATCCGCAGCGGAACCCCGAGTGACTCACGGCTGGTTGCCCGCCGGCTGGGTACCTGCCGCAAGGTTTTCGTTGGCGCGCCGGGTTATTTCAGCCAAGCGGGTATGCCGCGCAAGCCCGAGGATCTGACAAGCCATGCCCGTTTGCATTATCGCTTTCCCAGCACCGGCAAACTGGATGTCTGGCCGCTGGGGGACAAAACGGAGATGATCCCCGAACGGCCGGCCAGCATGGTGACAAATACCCTCGATCCGCAGGTGTGCTTCGCGGAACAAGGGTTAGGCATCGCTTATTTGCCGGAGATCGCCGTGCGCAGACAGCTGGAACAGGGCAGCCTGGTGACGGTTTTGGATGAGTACCACCGCGAGAACATGGTTTTTCATGTCCTTTGGCCGTCGGGCCGCCACCTGTCAGTCAAAATCAGGCTGTTCGTCGACTTTGTGACGAGCCATCTGTTCCCGCTTTAAACGACATATACCGTCTTAACTGACCGGCATACGCGCCGGATCGGGATACTGGTACTCGAAACCCAGCTCGTTGCAGATGCGGTTGCCGTCCACCAGCCGCTCATCCTGCTCCGCCTCGTCGGCGAACTGCGGCGGCTCCAGATGCAACTGCTCGGCCAGCGCCGGATAAAATTCGCGCTTGGCCGGATGACGCGGCGCGCACAGGTTGTACACGTGGCCGCCCTTCGGCAGCTTCAGCAACAGTTGGATGGCGGCGATGACGTCGTCCTGGTGCACCAGATTTACCCCCTGCGAACCGCCCTTCACGTCGAGCTTGCCCGCCAGGAAGCGGCCGGGGTGACGATCGGCGCCCACCAGCCCCGCCAGGCGCAGAATGTCCACCGAGGTGTTCGGCAATTCATGCAGCCAACGTTCCAGCTCGGCCAACACCCGCCCTGACGGCGAGACCGGCCGCAACGGCGACTCTTCGCGCAGCGTGCCTGCGGTTTCGCCGTACACCGAGGTGGAACTGGTGAAGATCACCCGCGGCACGCCAAAGGCCATCGCGCTGTCCACCAGCATGCGCACCGCATTGAAATAGTTTTCGCTGCCTTCGACGGTGCGGCGAGCGGGCAGTGTCACCACCAACGCATCCACGCGCAGCAGCGACTCCAGATCGTCCGGATCGCACACCAGCTCCGGCGTCAGTTCCAGTTGGTAGCATTCGATGCCGCTCATGCGCGCGGCCTCGACGCCGTCCGGCGTGGTTTTGCTACCGACCACGTCATATCCGCGCCCCATCAGCGACAGCGCCAACGGCATGCCCAGCCAACCCAAACCAATAATGGCTACCTTTTTCATCCTCTTCCTCTCCTGAAGATCGCAGCGCCCTACCCCTAAGGCTACGCCACTGCGCACGGCGATACAATCTGCCCGGCTTAAGGTCAGGTAAAGCTGTCTGTGGCTAATAACCTAACCTGTTTCAATAAATTAAATTTATGACGTTAAAAAAGGGTTGCGCGGTGGACAGCGGATAGTTTAGCTTAATTGGCATACGGTTTTTACCGGCTTTTGATTAGAGAAAAACACCATGACACGCGTTCAGTTCAACCACCATCATCACCATCACCCTGACTAGTCTTTCAGGCGATGAGTGCTGGAAGACGGTTTGTTAATCTTCCAGTGGCGCGCAGAACGCAAGAGAGAGCCCTCGGAAGATTTCTTCCGAGGGTTTTTTTTTGGCTCCGGACAGACAGAAAGAATAGTTTTTACAATAAATTCATAAAATTACAGATTAAACAGAGGTTACCATGCTGGACAAGACACGTTTACGGATCGCAATGCAGAAGTCGGGCCGCCTGAGCGATGAATCCCAGGAACTGCTGGCGCGCTGCGGCATCAAGATCAACCTGCAGCAGCAGCGTCTGATCGCCTTCGCCGAGAACATGCCGATCGATATCCTGCGCGTGCGCGACGACGATATTCCGGGCCTGGTGATGGACGGCGTGGTCGATCTCGGCATCATCGGCGAAAACGTGCTGGAAGAAGAGCTGCTTAGCCGCCGCGCCCAGGGCGAAGACCCGCGTTACTTCACGCTGCGCCGCCTCGATTTCGGCGGCTGCCGCCTGTCGCTGGCCACCCCGCTCGACGCCGAATACACCGGCCCGCAAAGCCTGCAGGACGCCCGCATCGCCACCTCTTACCCGCACCTGCTGAAGCAATACCTCGACAAGCAGGGCGTGCGCTTCAAATCTTGCCTGCTGAACGGCTCGGTGGAAGTGGCGCCGCGCGCCGGTCTGGCCGACGCCATCTGCGATCTGGTCTCTACCGGCGCCACGCTGGAGGCCAACGGCCTGCGTGAAGTCGAAGTGATCTACCGCTCCAAGGCTTGCCTGATCCAGCGCGACGGCGAAATGCCGGAAGCCAAACAGCAGCTGATCGATCGCCTGATGACCCGCATTCAGGGCGTGATCCAGGCGCGTGAATCCAAATACATCATGCTGCACGCGCCGAGCGAGAAACTGGACGAGATCGTCGCGCTGTTGCCGGGCGCCGAGCGCCCGACCATTCTGCCGCTGGCCGGCGCGCAGAACCGCGTGGCGATGCACATGGTAAGCAGCGAAACCCTGTTCTGGGAAACCATGGAAAAACTGAAAGCGCTCGGCGCCAGCTCGATTCTGGTGCTGCCGATTGAAAAGATGATGGAGTAACGCCATGTCGACCTTCAACACGCCGATCGATTGGGCGACCAGCAGCGCCGAACGCCAGGCCGAGCTGCTGATGCGCCCGGCCATCGCCGCCTCTGACAGCATCACCCGCACGGTGAGCGAGATCCTCGACAACGTGAAGGCCAACGGCGATCGGGCGCTGCGCGACTATAGCGCCCGTTTCGACAAGGCGGAAGTCTCGGCGCTGCGCGTCAGCGCCGAGCAGATCGCCGCCGCCGCCGCGCGGTTGGGCGACGACATCAAACAGGCGATGGCGGTGGCCGTCGCCAACGTGGAAACCTTCCACAACGCGCAGCGGCTGCCGCCGGTGGACGTCGAAACGCAACCGGGCGTGCGCTGCCAACAGGTGACCCGCCCCATCGACTCGGTCGGCCTGTATATTCCCGGCGGATCGGCGCCGCTGTTCTCCACCGTGCTGATGCTGGCGACGCCGGCACGCATCGCCGGCTGCCGCCGGGTGGTGCTGTGCTCGCCGCCGCCGATCGCCGATGAAATCCTGTATGCGGCTCAGCTGTGCGGCGTGCAGGAAGTGTTTCAGGTCGGGGGCGCGCAGGCGATCGCCGCCCTGGCGTTCGGCACCGAGAGCGTGCCGCGCGTGGCGAAGATCTTCGGGCCGGGCAACGCCTTCGTGACCGAAGCCAAGCGGCAGGTCAGTCAACGCCTTGATGGCGCGGCCATCGACATGCCGGCCGGCCCTTCGGAGGTGCTGGTGATCGCCGACGCCGGCGCCACTCCGGCGTTCGTCGCTTCCGATCTGCTGTCGCAGGCCGAACACGGCCCGGATTCGCAGGTGATCCTGCTGACGCCGGACGCGGCAATGGCGCAGGCGGTGGCCGAAGCAGTGGAAAGCCAACTGGCCGAGCTGCCACGCGCCGAGACCGCCCGTCAGGCGCTGGCGAGCAGCCGCCTGATCGTAGCGCGCGATCTGGCTGAGTGCGTGGCGATCAGCAACCGCTACGGCCCGGAGCACCTGATTATTCAGACCCGCAATGCGCGCGAACTGGTGGACGGCATCACCAGCGCCGGTTCAGTGTTCCTCGGCGACTGGTCGCCGGAATCCGCCGGCGATTACGCCTCCGGCACCAACCACGTGCTGCCGACCTACGGCTATACCGCCACCTGCTCCAGCCTGGGGCTGGCCGACTTTCAAAAACGCATGACGGTGCAGGAGCTGACGCCGCAGGGCTTCAGCAACCTGGCCGCCACCATAGAAACGCTGGCTGCCGCCGAGCAGCTGATCGCCCACAAGAACGCCGTGACCCTGCGCGTCGCCGCCCTGAAGGAGCAAGCATGAGCATCGAAAAACTGGCGCGCGCCAACGTTCGCGAGCTGACCCCTTATCAATCGGCGCGCCGCCTCGGCGGCAAGGGCGATGTGTGGCTGAATGCCAACGAATACCCAATCGCCCCGGAATTCCAGCTGACCGCGCAAACCTTCAACCGCTATCCGGAGTGCCAGCCGGCGCAGGTGATCGAACGCTACGCCGCCTATGCCGGGGTGAAGAAAGAGCAGGTGCTGGTCAGCCGCGGCGCCGATGAAGGCATCGAGCTGCTGATCCGCGCCTTCTGCGAGCCGGGCAAAGACGCCATTCTGTTCTGCCCGCCGACCTACGGCATGTACGCCGTCAGCGCCGAAACCTTTGGCGTGGAGCGCCGCACCGTGGCCGCCAAAGAGGACTGGCAGCTGGATCTGCCGGCCATCGCGGACAGCCTGGACAACGTGAAGTTGATCTACGTCTGCAGCCCGAACAACCCGACCGGCAACCTGATCGATCCGGACGATTTACGCAGTCTGCTGGAGCTGGCCAAAGGCAAAGCGATCGTCGCGGTGGACGAAGCCTATATCGAGTTTTGCCCGCAGGCTTCGGTGGCCGGTTGGCTGAGCGACTACCCGCACCTGGCTATTCTGCGTACGCTGTCAAAGGCCTTTGCGCTGGCCGGCCTGCGTTGCGGCTTTACGCTCGCCAATGAAGATCTGATTGCCCTGCTGCTGAAGGTGATCGCCCCTTACCCGCTCTCGACGCCGGTGGCGGATATCGCCGCGCAGGCGCTGAGCGAAGAAGGTATCCGCACCATGCGCCAGCGCGTCACCGACATCGCAGCCACCCGCAGTTGGCTGCAGCAACAGCTGGAGAAATGCGCCTGCGTCGAGCAGGTTTTCGCCAGCGACAGCAATTACCTGCTGGCTCGCTTCACCGCCTCAAGTAATGTGTTTAAAAGCTTGTGGGATCAGGGCATTATCTTACGAGACCAAAACAAACAGCCCGGGTTGTCCGGCTGCCTGCGCATCACCATAGGCACCCGCGACGAATGTCAACGCGTGGTGGACGCCTTGTCCGCCCTGCCCGGCGCCAACCAGACTCGCCAGGAGCCAATGTGAGCCAAAAAATCCTCTTTATCGATCGTGACGGCACGCTGATCGCCGAGCCACCGGAAGATTTCCAGGTTGACCGCCTGGACAAGCTGGCGCTCGAGCCAGACGTGATCCCTTCCCTGCTGGCGCTGCAGCAGGCGGGGTATCAGCTGGTGATGATCACCAATCAGGATGGGCTCGGCACCGCCAGTTTCCCGCAGGAGACCTTCGATCCGCCGCACAACCTGATGATGCAGATCCTCAGCTCCCAGGGGATTCAGTTCGCCGACGTGCTGATTTGCCCGCACCTGCCGGCGGACAACTGCGACTGCCGCAAGCCGAAAACCGCGCTGGTGAAAGGCTACCTTGAACCCGGCGTGCTCGATACCGCGCACAGCTACGTGATCGGCGATCGGCCGACCGATGTGCAGCTGGCGGAAAACATGGGCATCCAGGGGCTGCGTTACCAGCGCGGCGTGCTGGGCTGGAAAGAGATCGTGCGCCAGCTGACCCTGCGTGACCGTCACGCGCGGGTTAATCGCGTGACCAAAGAGACGCAGATCGACGTCAACGTCTGGCTGGATCGCGAAGGCGGCAGCAAGATCAAAACCGGCGTCGGCTTCTTCGATCACATGCTGGATCAGATCGCCACCCACGGCGGCTTCCGCATGGAGATCGACGTCAAAGGCGACCTGTATATCGACGATCACCACACGGTAGAGGACACCGGCCTGGCGTTGGGTGAAGCGCTGAACAAGGCGCTCGGCGACAAGCGCGGCATCGCCCGCTTCGGCTTCGTGCTGCCGATGGACGAATGCCTGGCGCGCTGCGCGCTGGATATCTCCGGCCGCCCGCACCTGGAGTACAAGGCCGAGTTCAACTATCAGCGCGTCGGCGATCTCAGCACCGAAATGGTCGAGCACTTCTTCCGTTCGCTCTCTTACACCATGGGCTGCACGCTGCACCTGAAGACCAAGGGCAAAAACGACCACCACCGGGTCGAGAGCCTGTTCAAAGTGTTTGGCCGCACGCTGCGCCAGGCGATCCGCGTCGAGGGCAATACCCTGCCGAGTTCGAAAGGAGTGCTGTGATGAACGTGGTGATTTTGGATACCGGCTGCGCCAACCTAGCCTCCGTCACCTACGCGGTGCGGCGCCTGGGTTATCAGCCGGAGGTGAGCCGCGATCCGGAGATCGTGCTGCGCGCCGACAAGCTGTTCCTGCCGGGCGTCGGCACTGCGCAGGCGGCGATGGATCAGCTGCGCGAGCGCGATTTGATCGAACTGATCAGGGCCTGCACGCAGCCGGTGCTGGGCATTTGCCTCGGCATGCAGCTGCTGGCGGCCAGCAGCGAAGAGAACGGCGGCGTGACCACGCTCGGCCTCATCGATACGCCGGTCAAGCAGATGACCGACTTCGGCCTGCCGCTGCCGCACATGGGCTGGAACCAGGTGTCCGCGCAGGCGGGCCACCATCTGTTCCGCGGCATCGATGACGGCGCCTACTTCTATTTCGTACACAGCTATGCGATGCCGATATGCCCCAGCACCATCGCCCAGGCGAACTACGGCGAGCCCTTCACCGCCGCCGTGCAAAAAGACAACTTCTTCGGCGTGCAGTTTCATCCAGAACGTTCTGGAGCAGCCGGCGCGCAACTGTTGAAAAACTTTCTGGAGATGTAGGCAGCATGATTATTCCGGCTTTGGATTTGATCGACGGCAACGTGGTGCGTTTGCATCAGGGCGATTACGGCCAGCAGCGCGACTACGGCAACGATCCGCTGCTGCGTCTGCAGGACTATCAACAACAGGGCGCCCAGGTGCTGCACCTGGTCGATTTGACCGGCGCCAAGGATCCGGCGGCGCGCCAGATCCCGCTGCTGCGCAAGCTGCTGGCGGGGGTTGACGTGCCGGTGCAGGTCGGCGGCGGCATCCGCAACGAACAAGACGTCAGCGCCCTGCTGGAGGCTGGCGCCACGCGCGTGGTGATCGGCTCCACCGCGGTGAAACAGCCGCAGTTGGTGCAAAGCTGGTTCGAGCGCTACGGCGCCGACGCGCTGGTGCTGGCGCTGGACGTGCGCATCGACGCGCAGGGCGTGAAGCACGTGGCCATCAGCGGCTGGCAAGAAGACTCCGACGCCACGCTGGAACAGGTGGTGGAACAGTTCCTGCCCTACGGGCTCAAACACGTGCTGTGCACCGATATTTCACGTGACGGCACGCTGGCCGGTTCCAACGTGGCGCTGTATCAGGAGATCAGCCGCCGTTATCCGCAGGTGGCCTTCCAGGCCTCGGGCGGCATCGGCAATCTGGACGACATCGCCCAGCTGCGCGGCAGCGGCGTTGCCGGCGTGATCGTGGGGCGCGCCCTGCTGGAAGGTAAATTTAGCGTTGAGGAGGCGATCGCATGCTGGCAAAACGGATAATCCCGTGCCTGGATGTTAAAGACGGGCAAGTGGTGAAAGGCGTGCAGTTCCGCAACCACGAAATCATCGGCGACATCGTGCCGCTGGCGCAGCGCTATGCGCAAGAAGGTGCGGACGAGCTGGTGTTTTACGATATCACCGCCTCGAGCGATGGCCGGGTGGTGGACAAAAGCTGGGTGTCGCGCGTGGCGGAGGTGATTGATATTCCGTTCTGCGTCGCCGGCGGCATTAAAAGCGCCGAGGACGCCAGCCAGATCCTGTCTTTCGGCGCCGACAAGATTTCGATCAACTCGCCGGCGCTGGCCGATCCTGAGCTGATTAGCCGCCTGGCTGAACGCTTTGGCGTGCAGTGCATCGTGGTGGGCATCGACACCTGGTTCGACAGTGAAACCGGCAAGTATCACGTCAACCAATATACCGGCGACGAGAGCCGCACCCGCATCACCCAGTGGGAAACCCTCGACTGGGTGCAGGAAGTGCAGCGCCGCGGCGCCGGTGAGATCGTGCTGAACATGATGAATCAGGACGGCGTGCGCAACGGTTACGACCTGCAGCAGCTGCGTCGGGTGCGCGAGGTCTGCAAAGTGCCGCTGATCGCCTCCGGCGGCGCGGGCACCATGGAGCACTTCCTGGAGGCGTTCCGCGATGCGGACGTCGACGGCGCGCTGGCGGCGTCGGTGTTCCACAAACAAATCATCAATATCGGCGAACTGAAAAGGTTCCTGGTCGAACAAGGCGTGGAGATTCGCGTGTGCTGACAGAACAACAGAGAAACCAGCTGGACTGGGAAAAAACCGACGGCCTGATGCCGGTCATCGTGCAGCACGCCGTTTCTGGCGAAGTGCTGATGCTGGGTTACATGACGCCGGAAGCGCTGACCACCACCGAGCAAAGCGGCAACGTCACCTTCTTCTCGCGCACCAAGCAGCGCCTGTGGACCAAGGGTGAAAGCTCCGGCCACTTCCTTAAGGTGGTCAGCATCACGCCGGACTGCGATAACGATACGCTGCTGATATTGGCCAACCCGATCGGCCCGACCTGCCACCTCGGCAACAGCAGCTGCTTCCACCCGGCCGCCAGCGACTGGACGTTTCTCTATCAGTTGGAACAGCTGTTGGCGGAGCGCAAGCATGCCAGCCCGGACAGCTCATACACCGCCAGCCTGTACGCCAGCGGCACCAAGCGCATCGCGCAGAAGGTCGGGGAGGAAGGCGTGGAAACCGCGCTGGCCGCCACGGTCAACGATCGCGAAGAGCTGACCAACGAAGCTTCGGACCTGATCTATCACCTGCTGGTGCTGCTGCAGGACCAGGATTTGGATCTGAGCGCGGTGATCGGCCGGCTGCGCGAGCGGCATCAGAAAAAAGCATGACGTTAACTCGCACGCAATAAAAAAGCCGCCGGGCGTTAACCTCGGCGGCTTTTTTTATCGCTCAACGAGCGGGCTTATTCCATCCATTCGGTATGGAACACGCCTTCCTTGTCGATGCGTTTATAGGTGTGCGCACCGAAGTAGTCGCGCTGCGCCTGGATCAGGTTCGCCGGCAGCACCGCGGAACGGTAGCTGTCGTAGTAAGCGATCGCAGCGGAGAAGGTTGGCGTAGGGATACCGTTCTGCACGGCGTAGGCCACCACGTCACGCAGCGCCTGCTGGTACTCGTCGGCGATTTGCTTGAAGTATGGCGCCAGCAGCAGGTTGGCGATATCGGCATCCGCCGCGTAAGCGTCGGTGATCTTCTGCAGGAACTGAGCGCGGATGATGCAACCGGCGCGGAAGATCTTGGCGATTTCGCCGTAGTGCAGATCCCAGTTGTTTTCTTTAGACGCGGCTTTCAGCTGAGAGAAGCCCTGCGCGTAGGACACGATTTTGCCCAGATACAGAGCGCGACGCACTTTCTCGATGAACTCGGCTTTGTCGCCGGTGAACGGCGCCACTTTCGGGCCGGTCAGCACTTTAGACGCGGCAACGCGCTGATCTTTCAGCGAGGACAGGTAGCGTGCGAATACCGATTCGGTGATCAGCGACAGCGGTTCGCCCAGATCCAGCGAGCTCTGGCTGGTCCATTTGCCGGTGCCTTTGTTGGCGGCTTCGTCCAGGATCACATCGACCAGGTATTTACCCTCTTCGTCTTTCTTGGTGAAGATGTCTTTGGTGATGTCGATCAGGTAGCTGTTCAGCTCACCCTTGTTCCACTCGGCGAAGGTTTCGGCCAGCTGCTCGTTGCTCAGATTCAGCGCCTGTTTCAGCAGAGAATAGGCTTCGGCAATCAGCTGCATGTCGCCGTATTCGATGCCGTTATGCACCATCTTCACATAGTGGCCGGCGCCGTCTGCGCCAATGTAGGTCACGCAAGGCTCGCCTTCCGCAACCGCAGCGATTTTCTCCAGGATCGGCGCCACCAGCTCGTAAGCTTCTTTCTGGCCGCCAGGCATGATGGAAGGCCCTTTCAGCGCGCCCTCTTCACCGCCGGAAACGCCGGTGCCGATGAAGTTGAAGCCCTGGTCGGACAGTTCGCGGTTACGACGGATGGTGTCCTGATAGTAGGTGTTGCCGCCGTCGATCAAGATGTCGCCCTTGTCCAGGTGCGGAGTCAGCGAGGCAATGGTTTTATCCGTTGCTTCGCCCGCTTTCACCATCAGCAGGATGCGGCGCGGTTTTTCCAGTGATTCGACAAACTCTTCAACGGTGTAATACGGCGCCAGATTCTTGCCCGGGTTCTCAGCGATCACTTCGTCAGTTTTGTCGCCAGAACGGTTGAAAATGGAAACGGTGTAACCACGGCTCTCGATGTTCAGCGCGAGGTTGCGGCCCATTACCGCCATGCCGACAACGCCGATTTGTTGCTTGGACATTTAGGAACTCCTGTCTGAGGATGACCCTGCCGGCAACGTCGGCCAGCAGGTTTTGTGATGTGGCACACATGTTAACTCAGGATTGAGCCGGGTGGGTAGTGATTGGTGCGATAGGTCACATAACTCGTCTAAATTTTCAGTAACCTGCCAGACCATTCAATCGGGCTTATTATGCCTTCCCAGCAGGGATTCGTAGATTTTCGCGTATGCCTCGACCATTTGTTTGGAGGTGAACATCTCTTCGTAGCGTTCATACGCCTTATTACCGAATGTCTCCGCCAACTTGGGGTTCTCCCAAAGCTTATCCATTGCCTTTCTCAATGCCGAAGGATCCGATGGAGGGATCACCAGTCCCGTCTGATCATTGACGTTGATAAAGGTAGTCCCTGTCCCTATTTCACTTGAAATCATGGGTTTTCGGTACATGGCACCTTCCAGTAGCGAAATGCCAAACGCTTCCGAGCGCAAATGTGACGGAAATACAATACCATAGCTCAGCGTCAGTAGTGCCGATTTATCCTCATCCGGCAATGCGCCAAGAAAATGAACGTTTTTCAGTCCCAAGTTCTGAGCCTGCTCACGTAATTCACTTTCGATCGGCCCGGCCCCTACGATCACGATAGGATAGTTTGCACCGATAGCCGCCTCTAGCAGTATATGTAATCCTTTATAATAGCGTAACGTGCCAATAAATAAGAAAAATGGTTGGCCGAGCTGACGCTGCCATTTTTCCAAGCGGCTCGGTTCTGGCACCGGATATGTCTCTTTATCCAGACCTATCGGAATCACAGAGACTTTATTTTTGAACGTTTCCAATACGTCACTGGTGGCCACATAGTTCGGTGATGTTGCTACGATGCAATCTATTTTACGCAAGAACAGGTGCATCAGTGGCTTATATAACCTAAGAAGGTTTTTTTGCCTGATAATATCAGAGTGATAACTAACCACTGTCGGCTTATTCACTCCCGAGAGGAAGTGTACAAGATCCATGTATGGCCATGGGAAATGATAGTGGATGATATCCGCTTGCTCGCTGAGCTCTTTAAATTTCTTTATGACGCGAAATGAAAATGGGTTAGATGCAATGCTGAAATCTTGTCTGACTTTATGAGCTGTATGCTGTGAAATAGTTTCGCAACTATCCTTATCTGCAGGCGTTACGGACAAAACATCCGTCGATATACCCTTCTCTACACCACCTTCAGCGAGTTGGTATATCACTTGCTCAATGCCGCCAAATGAGTCAGGATAATAGGTTTTATAAAAATGGAGTACTTTAATCATTATTAGTCAATTTTTGATAAACGTTTAAAGTTTGGCTAGTGCAATTTTTCCAGGAAAACGTTGCTGCATGTGACAAACCTAATGCAATTGCATCCTTTCTCCACGCTTCATCTGTCAGCCCTCTGATAATAAGCTGCGTTAATAAGCTGACATCCTCAGGAGAGTGAGTTAATGCCGCATCACCTGCGATTTCCGGCAAAGATGAACTGTTGGAACAAATCACCGGAGTTCCCGAGCTCATCGCTTCCAATACCGGAAGCCCAAAGCCTTCATAGTGTGATGGGAAAACAAACAGCCTGGCTGCAGAGTACAATAATGGCAATTCTTCTGCAGCCGCAAATCCCAGATACTTAAGCCATCCCTCACGCTGTCCTCGCTCTATTTCCTGCATAATGTCATCATTGCGCCATCCCTTATAGCCGGAGAGGACTAATGGATAACGGGCACGCAATCCGTCAGGTAGTTTTCTATAAGCATGAATAAGGGAAAGAATATTCTTCCTCGGCTCAATGGTACCAACGAATAAGGTGAAGGCTTTATAGCTTAAATCAAATTTTTTTAAAACTCCAGATACGTGTTCTACCTGACGAGGGTAAAAATCAGGCGAGCTTGCCAGATGAACCGTGTGGATTTTCTCAATTGGATAATCGAAATATTCATGAATCTCTTTACGAATATAGTTCGAGACCGTGATGAGACCATTCGCCCTCGACAATGCTTTCATCATTTCTTTCTTGGTATAACGATTCCTTTTAGGATCGAAACAGTGCTCCCATTTAAAAGGAGAAAGATCATGAAACGTTGCCACTGCAGGGCCGTCAAAAGGAGGGAGGAAATAATTAGGTCCATGAAAAAGGCAACGTTCGTAGCCACGCAGCGCCTTCTTTTTTAGTTGTGGCATAAGCAATCTGTAGGTCTCAATAGCCAATGAATTGCTCTGCACAATTTTTTTCAACCAGTGACTACTATCAGATGTATTTTTTGCCGTAGGTATGTTAGATAAAAAACGGGTACCGGAGAAAAAATTTAGTTCTTCAATTTCGTTGTGGCTTTGCAAGCCTTTTGCCAACTCATAGGTATAACGCCCTATGCCAGTCAACGGGAACTTGATAGGCTCAACGGAAAGAATTATTTTCATCTAAAGTCACATTCCATAGAATATCTATGCTTTCAACATAGTAGATTCAATGCAGTAGTAGAAATCACACCTACTGCATTGAATAAGGCTATAGCTAGAGGAGGTTATTTGAAATGTTTTGCTCTTAACAAGCCCGCACACATGTTTTCTAGCCGTCTGGCAACGGCATGATAATCATGCTGCTCGCACCACGCATCAGCACGTCGTTGCGTTTCAACTGCACTCGAAGAGTTTTTAACAATCTCAGAAATAATATCTGCAATACCTTCAGCAACATCCACTACGGAGGTTCCCTTCAATTTGAAGACAGCGTCACCAAGATCATCAAAAATAGCGAGCGGCGTCACTGCCACAGGTTTATGCGTCGCCATGCCGTAGCGAACGGCACCACTGGCCGATTCGCCGGTATTTTGATACGCGAAAACCAGCAGATCGGCGTCAGAGAGCAGACGTAAGCTTTCTTTATCATCAAGAAAATCGTTATGCATCTCTACCAGATCTTCAACCTTCAAATTAGCCGCAGTCTCTTTAAGCTCACGAACCAAAGCGGTGGATTCACTGACGGGGTATTCCGCATTGACCAACCTTAGTCGAATAGGGTTCCCCGCTTTTTTCAAATAGGCCACGGCTTCGATAAGTTCCTTCAACCCTTTATGCGGCAGGCAAAAACCATAGCTGGCAACCAAAGGCGGCAGATTGCGATGAGCAGTCGATGCCAGAGCGGGATAGTTAATCACGCCATGTGGGAACAGAGTTACATTATTGACTAATCCAAGCAACTTCAGGCGGTTGATATCAGCAATAGAATGAACCAGCAAACGGTCACACATTTTCAACGCGTCAGTCATTTCTGATAAACGGAAATTCCAATACGGCTCTTTTTCGATCGGATCAACCGTCGAATGCATGGCCATAACGATAACCCGTCCCGCCTGGTGATGCCTTTTGATAAAGGCCGATAACTCGCGGTGGTTAAAGAATCCATAGTTAAACTGGATGACCAAGGTGTTCAGATTCAGGGTTTCAATTTGAGTATCTAAAGCATCAAGGTAATTGTCTTCTTTTCCAACAACCCAACTCCTCAGAACGTTACCTTCGTCCGCGTGTACCAGATCATTTGCTGTCGGTGCAAAAATCACAATTTGGTCGCTGGGCATGTCAGCTACCAAATGTTGGGAATAGGTGGCGATGCCGCATTTGGTATTCCACGTCGAGAGCCAGCCAATGCGGGGTTCCACTTGAGCGACGTCAAAATGCTTACGCAATTCGCCTACCGCAGCCTTTGATCGCTGCGCAACCGAGCTCCAGGTAAACTGACTAAGTATCAGTTCACGCCCTTTTGCTGCCATTGCCGATAGTTGCTTTTTGTCAGTCGCCGCCGCCTGCGCCATCGCCTCGGCCAGTTTATCAATATCGGCATGCACCCATGATGAAGAAAACAGGCCAAAATGGGTCTTCGCGCGTTCAAAACGATAATCAACCAGCCATGAATTTTCCTGCGTGCAAAAATCAAGCTGCCCGCTCCAACCAGTGGTGATAGCGGGTAAACCGCTCAACATCGCCTCCGCAATCGGCAAACCAAATCCTTCAGCACAGCTTGCCGCCACCAAGACATCACACTGTTCATAGAGCGCTTTCAGCTCTTGTTCCGGCATATCTTGTTCGATAATAATGACATGGGGATAATTGACGTGCCGCTTCTGAGCTTGCGTTAGCCATGCCTGAATTTCATTGTGCGGGTTAGGGAAAGTTTTGATGACCAGGGAAACATCATCCTCTCCGGTAAAAGCGGCGCCATAGGCCGCCAGCATCGCCTGAACCCCCTTCCGCGGGAAGCACGAAGAAACATGCAGGAATTTGAATGCCTTGGCATTCAGTTGCGGAGGATTGGCTGACTGAATCCGCTCCCAGTGCTCGCAACCATTCCCGACATTAAAAACGGGAACTTTAGTACCATTATCAATCAATACTTTGCGCACATGTTCTGAAGTGCAAAGGATCGCATCCAATTCACGGTTGAAATTATTGATCCAACCTTGTGGAAAGCCACTTTCTTCCCATGCATAGCAATGCAAAAGCTTCACATCCGCAGCCATGTTGCTGACACGTGGCGGATAGATATTGCGGCTCAATACATTAACCTGCTGCTCACTCCGCTGCTGCAAACGCGAATGGAATGCCTTCAAATCCGCATTACTTTCATCACTCAGGAAGGTTTCATTTGGAGCAAAGTCGCCAGGCCCTTCCGTTGAATGCAGCAGAACGTCAACATTGTCGCGACTGAGTGCTCGCGCGAATTCTCGATTTACCAAAGCCAGGCTATAGGAGCTGTCAAAAGGTCCTTCAACGCGCCAAGAGAGAGACTCTAGCGCAATGCCTTGCAACTCGAGTCTTTTGGCATTTCTATCCATCGCCTCAGCGGTTGACCGCAGATCGTTATCCGAAGGCTCTTCACGACATTTGATCGAGGAAACGGCGGAGATCAATTGCGATGACGTTACCGATTCAAACTCCACATCTCCGGCCTCAGCAACTAACCGCTCAAAACGAGACAAGGCGATAGTTCCCGCCTTATCCCACGAAAACTTGGCGGATTGCTCCAAAGCGTGTTTCTTTAATTGAGCGAGGAAAACGTCATCGCTTAAAGCCTGTTGAAGCTTGTCTCTTATTGACTCAACAGAATAGGGATCAAACAGCGCATCGGCATAACCGATCACTTCCGGGATACTGGTGACGTTAGAACCGATTGTCGCCGCACCGCACGTCATGGCCTCCAGAATCGGTAATCCAAAGCCTTCATGCAACGAAGCAAAGACAAACAACTTGGCCAACTGATAAAACACGACCAGATCCTGTTCCGATACATATCCAGTCAGAACCATCTCGTCATCACGCAGTTGTTGATTACGCGCGATGGAATGCAGATAACTGCGATCGCTGTCCGATAGCTTACTAACGATAACCAGTTGATTTTTTTCACGCAATTCAGGCGTTAATTTGCTGTAAGCCTCAATTAACCTCTTGAAGTTTTTACGGGAGTCAAAACCGCCAGGAGCATAAAGTACGACATCACGGGTAATGCCATATTTCTCTTTTAATTCAGAAAAATTATTAGCGGAAATCTCGCTGATATCAAAATGTTCTTCGGTCGCCGCCGAAATCGTGCATACTTTGCTTTCGGGAATATCCAACCACTCAATCACCTCCGAAGAAGTATAGTCCGAGTTGGTCAGCAGCAGATCCGCGTTCTTCAACCAATTGATTTTCTTTAAATAATAATCTTTATAAACGTCATCTTGCAGGTAAACATCCGCTTGTACCAAAGGGATTAGATCGTGATGCAACACCGCCACTTTAGTTTTTGGCGTTAATTTAGCGATCGACGTCACCGCATTATCTACATGCCCTTCGAACAAACTGGTTATAAAAACGACATCAGGTTTAAGATTATGTAAGAAGGCTTCACGCACATATTCCGCGCACTCACTGCGCCAAGCATTGTTTCTATCCATCGCTCTGACAGGGCCAGGCGCATACCAGATAACGATATTTTCGGCCGGCACTAAGCGAGCAAATTGCGCTTTAAGTTCAGCGATGGTTTCGGGAAACAGCGCAGACAAAGCAATAAAAATTTCGTGTTGACTGTTATTACGGATGATTGCCTTTGCAATCGAAAGAGTATAACGGCCAATACCCCGAAAACGGCTTTCCGTTTGTGCTCCTTGCAGGTCAATAACAATACGCATTATGAATCCCCGTGTTTCTTATTATTTATTCTCTTTAGCTGCTCATATATATCGATAGCTCTGCTCGTCATATTTTCCTTATACACAACATGACGTTCATTCGCCATAAGATCGGCGTGATAGTCAGGCGCGGAAATTAAAACCCGTCTGAAAACAGATTGCAGAAATCGGTAAGCACCCAGCTTTCTAGCGCTGGAAAGAATGAATGCTTTGAATTTAGGATGTTCATGGAATAAAGCCAGAGCCGTATTTATTCCCTTTCTCAAAACCTTTTTGGCTGCTTTGCGAGCTCGAGTTTTAACGCCTTGCTCACGCACCGCTTTAAATTGATATGAAACCCAACGCAATGGGGAGGTCACACGCCAGGAATTGCTGGTATGCGCATCAAAAAGCTGTTGTTGCAGACTCTGATTGTTAGCATGCACGTCAATGAGCTGCTGCTGTAGGCTTTGATTATTAGCATGTACAGCCATCAGCTCTTGATGTGACTTGTCCAATTGGTGCTGAAAACGCTCCAATTGGTTACTCACTTCGTGGAACTTCACTGTCTGCGCACGCAACGCCGTGTTCATTCGCTTAAACTCGTTATTCAAGCGTAGGTCATAGCGATCGCTTAAGCCGTCGAGAGTAACCCCATATTCTTTATCAAAATAGGCGTCCAACTCACCGACAATCGATGCCTCACCCTCTTTTTGGGCAATCATGCTATAGTCTGGGCTGACACCTTTCAACACATCGACCAAATATACCGATGTCTCTTCGTCTCTCAGTGCCGCTTTTTCCTGCAAACGCAGTATTTTAGTTCTCAGAAAACCGTAATAGTTCGGAATGAATTCGAGCAACGCTGGAGGCAGCGGATGGTTGTGCGTCGGATCCATATAAAAAGAACAGGTTCCAACGCTTACATTTTCGGGGTTTGGCGTCTCAAGAATCAGCAAACCGCCGGGTTTAAGCACCCGCAACGCCTCTTTCACCAAAGACTGTAAAAACTCGAAGGGCAGATGTTCTGCGATATGAAAACCGGTGATGGCCAGTAGACTGCCGTCCTCCTGCTGCTGGAGGAAATCCAGGCAGTCCATTTTCTTCACGTTCAGCCCAACCTGCAAAGCACGCTCGAGCATACCATCATCGAGATCAACCCCCATGGCAGGAATAGCATTATCTCGTAAGATCTCGAGCCATTCTCCACGCCCACAGCCAACATCGACAACTTCAGCTGAAGGGTAAATTTTTGCCAACGCCATAATAAAAGGAAGATATACAGATAAGCGTTGTTTGATATCTTGCACGCTCCCCCGATGTTTTTCCTCAAAAACGCGATAAAAATTACCACTCATTCAAAAATCTCCAACTTAGGGGGCAACCAAGCTACTCCAATAAAATCTTTCTCGTTTGAATTAACAACGTTGAAAACAACCGCCAGATCGCGCCATTCGTAATTTTTTCCAACATGAGTTCCTGCCGTATGTAACGCTACGGCAACCGAGTAAGACCCAACCCCCAAATTGGCAGAGAACGCAAATGAAAAGGTTCTCGATTCATTCTCTTTCAAATCGAATAATGGCTGTTTCAGGTGATGAGTATTGGTACCAAAAACCGGCTGTCCCAATCGGTCTTTAATCAAATATCCCACGACAAGTTCAGGAACAGCCTCATTGACATGCACCTTCACCTGAAGCTTGACAGGTTGCCCTACCGCTACCACCTCAATACTTTCACCTTCGGTACTAAGAAGACTAATATCGGTAATAGTTGCCTCGCCTGAGCCAGAGAGCGTCTGCAATTTTCCATTATTTTCAACCTGACGAATCGACACATTTTGCTTATCAGCGAGTAGGGCATTATAGTAATCCATTACTGCTTCAGGCTCACCCTCCATTTCTACTCTGCCTTTGTTAAGCAAAATAGCTCTATCACATATGCTTTGGATCGCTTGTTTGTCATGTGACACGAGCAAGAGGGTGGTTCCTAGCTTGCGAAACTCACGTATCCGCTCGAAACTCTTATGCTGAAAATAAGCGTCACCAACAGATAAGGCCTCATCAACAATCAAAATATCCGGGCGAATCGCTGTTGCAACGCTAAATGCCAATCGAACTTGCATACCGCTTGAGTAAACACGAACCGGTTGATCGATATAATCACCGATCTCAGCGAACGCCTCGATTTCCGGCATAAGTTCCGTAATTTTTTCGACGGACATACCCAGCAGTTGCCCTGACATATAAACGTTTTGGCGCCCGGTAAAATCCGAGTGAAAGCCCATGCCGAGCTCCAATAATGCCGCAACTCGACCGTCGAGAGCAATTTCGCCACAGGTTGGTTTCGCTGTGCCAGTAATCAATTTCAGTAATGTACTTTTACCGGCGCCGTTAATACCAATAATGCCTAACGCCTCACCAGGCTCAACATGAAAACTGATGTTCTGCAGGATCCATTTTAGTTTATGTTTGACGGTATTAAATGGCGAAATCCACTCAAGCAGACGCCCTGTCTTAGAGGCATACTGTTTGTATGCCTTGCCAACATTATGTACTTTTATGTAACTCATTATAACTCGTCCACCATATCTGCAGCGTGTTTCCTGAATAATCTCATACCAAACGCACAGAAAATTATGGCCAGAACCAATACTGGCCATAATGAGTACCAGTTAGGTTGCTGTTGGTATGCAAATATTGACTGGTATGCTTGCATAACTCGGGCCATTGGATTGTACATCAGCGATGTTCTGGCCCATTCAGGCAGCGAATTTAATACATAAACGATGGGTGTGAACCAGAACCAGAATTGCAATAATACGCCAACAAACTGCCCAACGTCCCGGAAGAAAACGTTCATCACGCCCAATGTCATACCCAGACCGACGGTGAACAGAACTTGCAGAGCCAAAACGGGTAAGACGGAGAAGAATAAAACCCCGGGAAAGTTTCCGGTAAAAACAAGAAAAATTAAAAACAGGCTAAATATAATGGCGAAGTTTAAAATCGCAGACGCGGTCACAATGACCGGCAAGCAAATCTTTGGGAAACTGAGCTTTTTTATTAAGTTAGCATTAGTAATGAAGACACTTTGGCTTTTATCAAGAATTTCAGTAAATAATCCCCACGTCAGCACCCCAGAGCAAAGATAAATACTATAGGCAAAAGGACCTGAATTATCAGGCATCCGTGCCTTCATCACTTCTGAGAATACCAGTGTATATACCAAAATCATCGCTAACGGCTGCAATACCAGCCATAAAGCTCCCAACATGCTGGTTTGGTAACGGGACTGAAAGTCCCGCTTAATACTGCTCCAAATAAAACCCCGGTAACCATAGATGGCTAATAACATTTCTTTCATCGTTATTCTCCGCCTAAGAGCGCCAGAATCTCTTTAGTTTTTTTCTGCATCAATTCAACATCCCCTTTTGACTCAACATTCAAACGTACAACAGGTTCAGTATTCGATGTCCGCAGATTAAAACGCCATTCATTGAATTCAAGGCTGATACCATCTGTCATGTCAAAAGCCACGGCATCATCTTTGTAAACGCCTAAAACACGCTCAATGGCAGCTTTAGCATCAGGCAATTTGCGATTAATCTCACCAGATGCTGGATACGCTTCCATACGATCCTTCACTAGCTGACTCAACACACTGCCTTTAACTGAAAGTAAACCCGCTACCAATAGCCATGGAATCATACCGCTGTCACAATAAGCGAAATCACGGAAGTAATGGTGCGCACTCATCTCGCCACCATAGATAGCATCTTCTTTGCGCATGCGCTCCTTGATAAAGGCATGCCCCGTTTTGGACATAACAGGGATGCCACCAGCTTGGGTAACGATATCGATGGTATTCCATGACAGACGAGGATCATGAATAATCTTGGAGCCAGGGTTGGCTTGCAGGAAAGCTTCTGCCAATAGGCCAACGATATAGTAGCCCTCGATGAAAGCGCCCTTCTCATCAAACAGGAAACAACGATCGAAATCACCGTCAAAAGCAATTCCCATATCCGCCTGATGCTCAAGCACGGCTTTTGCTGTGTCATCCCGACATTCAGGTAATAACGGGTTAGGGATACCGTTAGGGAAATTCCCATCAGGTTGATGATGAACCTTTACAAAGGTAACGGGAATATTTTCTTGCTGGAAACGTCGCTCTATTTCGTCGATAACATGGCCTGCAGCACCATTTCCAGAGTTAATGACCAACTTCATTGGCTTCAATGCTGTTGCATCAATATACTTCAGCAAATGATCTACATAATCGGTGAGAATGGATATTTGTTGATAACTACCACGTTTATCCTTCACTACCGCAGGAAACGTATTTTCTTCCGCTAATTTTTTAATCGCAAATAAACCGGTATCACCACTAATCGGCTGAGCATTTGCTTTAACCAGTTTCATACCATTATAATTCATTGGATTGTGGCTAGCAGTAACTTCAATGCCGCCATCCATATTCAAATGGAAAGTGGCAAAATAGACTTCTTCAGTGCCACTCATACCAATGTCATATACGTCAACACCAGCATCCTGCAATCCGTTGGCGAGAGCCACTTTAAGAGACTCGCTGGTCAGCCGTACATCGCCACCTACGATAACGCGCTGAGGTTTCAGGTATTCGCCATAAGCTCGGCCGATACGATAGGCAATATCCTCATTCAGCTCTTCACCTAGTTGACCACGGATATCATACGCTTTAAAACAAGTTAAGGCACTCATTAAAACCTCAAAAATTAGCAACGACCGTAATGATCTTTAATACGGATAATGTCATCATCACCTAAATAAGAGCCTGACTGAATCTCAATCAGCTCCAAAGGAATATTTCCGGGATTTTCTAAACGGTGGACAACCCCAATTGGAATGAATGTCGACTGATTTTCTGTAAGTAAGAACGTTTTATCCCCCGTTGTTACTTTAGCCGTACCAGAAAGAACCACCCAGTGTTCCGTGCGGTGATGGTGCATTTGCAGAGAAAATGCTTCCCCGGGATTAACGGTGATACGATTGACATTAAAACGCTTTTCAGCAACCAAAATATCGCAAATACCCCATGGTCGATAAACCTCGCGGTGTCTTCGATATTCACTCCGCTTATGTTTTTTCAGATACTCAACAACTTTTTTAACGTCCTGAACTTTCGACTTATCAACCACGAGAACGGCATCTTTAGTGTTAACAATAACCAGATTATCTACGCCAACAGCCGCAACTAATTTTTCATCAGTATTGATATAGCAATCACGGGTATTATGCAGGAAAGTGTCGCCGGTCAATGCATTACCAGCCCCATCTTTCTGGCTGACTTCCCATAATGCAGACCATGAGCCGACATCACTCCAACCGGCATCCAGCGGGATCATGACCGCATCTTGTGTTTTTTCCATTACCGCATAATCGACCGACTCGTCTGGGCAACTCGCAAAGGCGTCGCGATTGACATTGATAAAGTTTTTGTCACATTCGGTATCATCCAGCGAGCGGCGACAGGCAGCCAGGATATCGGGACGGAATGCCTCCAGTTCCTCCAGGTAACGCTTGGCACGGAACATGAACATACCACTGTTCCAAAAATATTCACCGGAGTCGACATAAGCCTGAGCGGTTGCGAGATCAGGTTTCTCAACAAAACGTTTTACGTTAGCGGCCACCGCTTTATCATCGCAGCACTCTCCACGCTGGATGTAACCATAACCAGTTTCTGGACCTGTCGGCACAATACCAAACGTAACCAGGCTTTTTTCCGCTGCGTAAGGCAATGCTGCTTCGATCGCCTGGTGGAAAACATTCACATCCTTGATGATATGGTCTGCTGCCAATACCAGCATGATAGGATCGTTACCTGCTGCGGTAGCATTCAATGCAGCCAGAGCAATCGCTGGCGCAGTATTTCTGCCAATGGGCTCCAGGATAATGTTGTGTGACAACATATCAATTTGACGCAGCTGTTCAGCCACCATAAAACGGTGGTCTTCGTTGCAGATTACAACAGGCTCACCGATCTCCACGCCATCGAGTCGTTTCAACGTTTCCTGAAGCATTGAATTTACGCTGTGCAAGCGCAAAAACTGCTTAGGGTGGAGTTCTCGTGACATCGGCCATAAACGGCTACCAGTACCGCCTGCCATAATTACAGGTAATAACATTTTTTGTCCTTATGACGCTAAAAATATATAAAGCTTTAAATACAATATGTTAAGTTAGGTCACACCAATACATAACGTTCAATCATCGCGCTTACTATTGCCTTATGCAGTGCTTAGATGAAGGCCAAACAGCAACGAAGGGCATTTCGCTGGCAGTGATAATACAGGAGATTACTCAACCTCTCACGGTGACGAAGGCCTGCAAAAATCACGCTACCGCCCTTGGCTCAACAGCTACCAACCGACTGATCTTGCTTTTGAATTTTATCCATGGCCAAAACTCGCCACACTGTTGTACCTCGCATATGGCACAAAAAGCCATACTCGTGTCCCCCCCTGTCAGGTATAGGGGACGGATATAATAAATATTTTTGCTGCGTATGCTACCACCTTAACCATCAAAACACCTGTAGATTATCCGCTTTTTCAGGCTTATCTGAGATGAACGCTCACTCAGCACCCGAAAAGGGCTTAACCCGTGTAACAATCGCGATCGCATTGTTAAATACGTTATAATATTTAAAGAATGTGTATCCTGGTGGGATGCATGATTGCGATCGCAAACCGCAATCATGATCTAACAAAGAGAGGGAGCTTATCTGTAAGGTATTACTTTTGGTAACCTTGTGGATTAGTGCGCTGCCAATTCCAAGTATCGCGCATCATATCATCAATGCCTCGGCTGACTTTCCATCCCAGCTCCTGATAAGCCAGATCGGCATTGGCCCAGAAAGCAGGCAGGTCGCCATCGCGACGTGGCAAGATCTGATAAGGGATCGTTACGCCTGACGCTTTCTCAAACGCCTGAACCATCGCCAGCACCGAATGCCCTACGCCAGCCCCAAGGTTGTAGGCCTTAAATCCATTGATCTTTGGCAGATGATCCATCGCCTTCAGGTGGCCTTCGGCCAGGTCCATGACATGGATGTAATCGCGTTCTCCCGTTCCATCGTTTGTCGGATAATCCCCACCGAAAATACCCAGCTTCTCCAGCTTGCCGATAGCCACTTGTGAGATGTACGGCAGCAGGTTATTGGGAATGCCATTGGGATCTTCACCAATCAAACCGGACTCGTGAGCACCTACCGGATTAAAATAACGCAAGGCGATAATCGAGAACTGAGGCTCTGCTTTAGCGAAATCTTGCAGGATCTGCTCCACCATCAACTTTGATGTCCCATAAGGGCTGGTTGTCCCGCCGATCGGTGTCGTCTCTACATAAGGTACCGGCGAATTGGCACCATAGACAGTGGCAGAAGAGCTAAAGATAAAGTCGTGCACGCCGGCACGACGCATAGCATCCAACAACACCAGCGTGCCGGTAACGTTATTCTGATAATACTCCAGCGGCTTGCGCGTTGACTCCCCTACCGCCTTAAGACCGGCGAAATGGATCACGGCAGTGATCTCATGAGCGCCAAAGATGCGCTGCAGGCATTCGGCATCCTGAACGTCTCCCTGATGGAACTCTGCGGCTTTCCCCGACAGTTTCTCCACCCGCTGCAATGACTCCGCAGATGAGTTGGACAAATTATCCAACACCACGACGTCCTCGCCACGCTCCAGGAGCGATAGCACGGTGTGTGATCCGATGTAACCAGCACCACCGGTAACTAAAATTGCCATATCCCCCCCTTATACTTCGCAACATTCTTGATTCGACAAAAACGCCCTTATCGATACCGGGCGCATCATACAACCTTCTGGGCGTACCATGAAGAGAGAGCGGTAAAACCGCTCTCATCCTAGACTATTCAATGTATTAATCGTTAAATTTGTGCACCGAGCAACGCCAAAATCTCGTCGGTCTTCGCTTGCATCAGCGCAACATCGGCGCGCGATTCGACATTAAGACGCACAACAGGTTCCGTATTGGAGGAACGCAGGTTGAAACGCCAGTTTGCGAACGACATGCTGATGCCATCGGTATAGTCTACCTCATCCGCTTGCGCCAAATAGTATTGCTTGACGCTTTCAATGGACACGGCCGGCTGTGTCAGTTTGATATTGATCTCACCGGAAGACGGGTAGGCGGCAATGCGATCCTGTACCAGTTGCCCCAAAGTTTGTCCTTTCACACTGACCAGTTCGGCAACCAACAGCCACGGGATCATGCCGCTGTCACAATAAGCAAAATCACGGAAATAGTGGTGGGCGCTCATCTCACCGCCATAAATGGCGTCTTCCGCACGCATGCGTTCCTTAATGAAAGCATGGCCGGTTTTCGACATCACGGGCACGCCACCCGCATCGGTGACCACATCGACGGTATTCCAACTCAGACGCGGGTCGTGGATGATCTTCGCTCCCGGCTGTTTCTGCAGGAAGGCTTCCGCCAGCAAGCCGACGATGTAATAACCCTCAATGAAATCGCCTTTTTCATCGAACAGGAAGCAGCGATCGAAATCGCCGTCGAACGCGATCCCCATATCAGCGCCATGCTCACGCACCGCATCGGCGGTATCCGCGCGACATTCAGGCAGCAAAGGGTTGGGAATACCGTTAGGGAAAGCCCCGTCCGGCTGGTGATGCACCTTGATAAACTCCAACGGCACGCCCCGCGCCTTGAGTTGCGCCTCGATGGCATCAATCACATGCCCTGCCGCACCGTTGCCCGAGTTGAGCACCAGCTTCAACGGCTTGAAGTTTTTCACGTCGACGTAAGACAGTATGTGCTCTACATAAGCCCCCAATACGTCCTGGCGGACATAGCTACCGCGCGTTGCTGCCGGCGCCTGAAAGTGATTTTTCTCCGCCAGTTCTTGAATCGCTCGTAGCCCGGTATCGCCGCTGATTGGGCGAGAGCCTTCGCGCACTAACTTCATGCCATTGTAATCGATAGGATTATGGCTGGCGGTCACTTCCACGCCACCATCGGTTTTTAAATAGGTTGTGGCGAAATAGATTTCTTCGGTACCGGTTAAACCGATGTCTATCACATCAGTGCCAGAATCCTGTAAACCTTTCGCCAGCGCCAGTTTCAGGCTTTCACTGGTCAACCGCACATCGCAGCCCAACACGATCCGTTTGGGCTTCAAAAACTCGCCATAGGCACGCCCAATACGATACGCGATGTCCTCATTCAGCTCTTCGCCCAGCTTTCCCCGGATGTCATAAGCTTTAAAACACGTCAATTTTTGCATTACCAAACCCTGTTAAACTCTGCCATAGCGATCTTGCAAACGCTCAATATCATCTTCTTCCAGATAGCGCCCCGACCTGACCTCGATCATTTCCAAATCGATTTTTCCCGGGTTTTCTAGCGTATGGACACTGCCCGCAGGAATGAAGGTAGACTGATTTTCCGACAAGAAGAACTCTTGATCATCAACGTTAACTCTTGCTGTCCCACTCACAACGATCCAATGTTCGGCACGGTGGAGATGGCGTTGCACCGACAACCCCTCCCCTGGCCGCACAATGATTTTCTTCACCTGGAAGTGCGTGCCGCTGTCGATGTCGCAAATCTTGCCCCAGGGCCGGTAGGCGGTGGAATGTTGGCGAAAATGATGAAGATTGCGCTTTTTAAGCTCATCAACCACTTTCTTTACATCCTGTACTTTATCCTTATGAGCGATCAGCAAGGCGTCAGTGGTGTTGACCACGATCAGGTTTTCCAACCCAATGGTTGCCACCAACGCAGACTCCGAAGAGATGTAATTGTCACTGGAGTCGATCGAAATAACGTCACCCACATTGACATTGCCCAACGGATCTTTCTCGGAAACGTTCCACAATGAAGACCAAGAGCCGACGTCGCTCCAGCCGGCATCAATGGGAATCACTACGGCATCACGCGTTTTTTCCATCACCGCATAGTCGATGGAATCACTTGGACAGTGTTTGAAGATGTCTTGCTCAACCCGGATAAAATTCATGTCGCGTTGGCTCTTATCCACAGACTGCTGGGTTGTGCTAAAGATGTCGGGGCTGAACTGCCGCAATTCCTGTAAGAACTTGGCGGTCTTGAACATGAACATACCGCTGTTCCAACTATAATCTCCGCTGGCGAGGTATTCGACCGCTTTCTCCAAACGTGGTTTTTCCACGAATGCATCAACCTTGAAACAATCATTGGACAGGTGACTGCCGCGTTTGATGTAGCCGTACCCGGTTTCCGGATGTTCCGGAATAATGCCAAACGTGACCAGATGGTTATTGCCTGCAAACGAGATAGCCGTCTGGATCGCCGCGTGAAAATTATCGACCTTCGTGATCAGATGATCTGCAGCCAGCACCAAGAGCATGCTGTCTTCGTCTTCTTCCGCTGCAAGATGAGCGGCTAACGCCACTGCCGGCGCAGTATTGCGCCCTACGGGCTCTAAAATGATATTGGTCGCTAATTGTCCGATTTCACGCAATTGCTCGGCAACCAAAAAACGATGTTCCTCATTGCAAATGACCAAAGGAGCGGCAATTTCAATACCGCCCAGCCCCGACAAGCGCTGTAACGTCTGTTGCAGCAGGCTCATCCCACTGTCATCAATAGAAAGAAACTGTTTAGGGAACGATTCTCGCGACATCGGCCACAGACGGCTCCCAGCACCGCCGGCCATAACCACAGGGATTAATTTGGACATTATCTACCCTTTACTCCGCCATCTTTCCTAAACGAAGACGCTACACGTCACTGACGTCATCATTCTAAAATTCATACGATCATCAACCCATCGCCGCGTTTTTGCTAAAAGTATCAATTCCTCTAACCTACAGCCCTTTACAGGAATGATGTTCAGAAATAAACCCGACGAGTAAAAACACAGGAGGAACAACCTGCCGATAACATAACGTATTAACGAAAAAAGAGCAGCATAGCGCTGCTCTTTCAGATTAATGCTCATAGTGAATATGTTGCTAACGACTGCGGGCAAAATACTGCGCGACCCGCATAACGTCTTTTTCATCCAACGTACCGGAGTCGCTCAGCAAGGTGATCCATGATTTGATGTAGGCGTACTTGGCGGAGGCCAGATCGCGTTGGGCGCTATAGAGCTGCTGTTCGGCGTTGAGCACATCGACGTTGACGCGTTGCCCGGCCAGCACGCTCTGCCGAGTCGCCGTCACCTGTGTAGTAGCCGATTGTACCGCCAATTCATAGGCCGCTACCTTGGCGCGGCTGCTGATGCACAAATTGTATTGCTTGCGCAGATCGTTGAGCGTGGTGCCCGTCTGTGCATCCATTTCATACATCGCCTGGCCATAGCGCGCCGCCGCCTGCCGGGTCGACGCCGAAACGCCGCCGCCGGAATAAATAGGCATGCTGACCTGCACGCCGATGCTGTCGGTACGGTATTTCTGGTTAACCGTATTATCGCTGCTGGAGTCGTTTTCCGAATGCGAAGCATACAGCTGCACCTGCGGCATAAAGCCCGCACGATTCCTTTCGACATCATACTTGGCGGCATCCACGCCATGACGCGACGCGGCCAGCACCGGGTTGTTCTCCAGCGCGATCTTCTGCCAATCTTCGAACCTGGACGGGATCAGCGGTGCCACCTTGAACTTGCCCGGCCGCAAAACCTGCAATTCATCCAGTTGGTTCAGCGGCATACCGATAATCACTTCCAGCTCGCGCTGTGCGGCGTCCAGCGCGTCGCGCGCTTCAATTACCTGCGCTTCGGCCAGGCTGTAGCGCGCCTGGGTTTCCGATACGTCGGTAATGGTGCCTTCACCCGCGCTCATCAGGCGATCGTTCAAGGTCAGCTGTTCCTTGTAAGCCGCCTTTTGCGCTTCGGCCAACGCGATTTGATCCTTGGAATAGGCGACTTCGACATAGGCGTTAATCACCCTAACAGCGAGATCCAGCAACTTGCCGCGATAGCGCTCGTCCGACATCATCGTCTGTGCCACACCGGCTTTGTAGCGCGCGTACGCTTCATAGTCGAATAGCGGCTGCGTCAGCGTGATCGAACTGGAATAACTGCGATATTGCTGCCGCCGGGTGACCTCCGAAACATTGCCGAAAAAGTCGCTCTGCGGGTACTTTTGCGTCTGCCAGTTGCGCGGCGAATTCTGATAGTTCAGCGATACCTTCGGCAGCAGCCCCGCCCTGCCGATGTTTTCGTTTTCATCTCCCGCCTCTTTCTCTTTTATAGCCGCCCGGAAAGTCGGGTCCTTCTCTAATGCCAGCGAATATGCGTCTAAAATCCCTATCGAATAAACCGGCGCAGATATCGCAAACAAAAGGGTGCCGATAACCAGACCGGCAGCCTGTCGTTTTGATTGAATCAAAATTATTCCTCGGTTAATGAAGTATGAGCGCGATCCAAAATAGGTTTAAACAGATAACTCAGCAGCGAGCGTGAGCCCGTTTTCACGAACACCTCGACCGGCATCCCCGGCTTGATGTCCTCGCCACTGAGCATCTTCATGCCCTCCGGCGAGACCGTGACCTGCATCTGGTAGTAAGGTTCTCCATTGGCTTTGTCGACCAGGCGGTCGGCGGAAACCAGCGTGACCGTCCCCGGAATTTTCGGGGTTTTGTTTTGGTTGAAGGCGGTAAACATCAGATCCACCGGCAACCCGTTGTACACCTTGTCGATCAAATCGACTTTCAGGCGAGAATCCACCACCAGCGTCGCCTGGCTGGGTACAACGTCCATCAGGTGGTCACCCGCTCCCACGACGCCCCCCTGAGTGAAAATATTCAATCCGACCACGGTGCCATCCACCGGTGAGGTGATGGCGGTGTTGCCCAGATCGAAGTCGGCCATTTGCAGCTTGTTGCGGAACTCGCTGGCGTCCATTTGGGTTTGCGCCAGTTGCGTCCTGACCTCGCGCTGATAGTCGGCGAAGCGCTGATCGATACGCTGCTGAGATTCCTGCAGCTGCTTTTGCAATTGACCAATCCGCCCGATGGTTTCATCGATGCTGCTGTTCACCTCAGCGAACTGGCGCTGGACCTCCAGATAACGGTTGCGCGGCAAATAACCGTCCGCCGCCAGTTGCTTCATGCTGTTCATCTGCTCACGCAGGCTGGAAAGTTGGATCTGCTTGTTGGCGCGCGAATCCTGCAGGCCTTTCAACTGGAAGCGGATCCCATCCATCGACTGCTTATAACCGTCAATTTCACTTTGCAGCCCCTGGCGGCGAGAGGCGAACAGCTGCGTTTGCAACGCGATGATTTCGGCCACGCGCGGCTGATCCTTAACCTGGGTGAAAACAGGGGAAAAAGTGACCTTGCTCAGACCATCGCGTTCAGCCAGTAAACGCCCTTCAGTGGCCAGCGTGGTGTAGTACTGATCGCGCAGCGAATCAACCTGAGCCTGTGCCTGCACCTGGCTCAATTGCACCAGAACCTCACCGGCTTTCACCTTGTCGCCGTCTTTCACCGCGATGTTCTTGATGATGCCACTGGCCGGGGCCTGCACCGTTTTGCGGTTGCCGGAAACGGTTACCGATCCCGGTGATGCCACCCCTTTATCCAGAGGGGCGAACGCTGCCCAGGCCAGAAATCCGAACAGACCAATTCCCACTACCAGCCAGCCCATCCGGGTAAACCGCCGTTCGTCCTGCGGGATCTCTTCAATATACGAGTCTTGCGGCTCGCCAATATGCGTCGACATACCAACTCCTTTAAACTGCGGATGGCAATAAAGCCATCAGGCAATTCACGGCTTAATTAATTTGCGTTTTTGGGATGTTGCCTTCATCCGGCTCAGAATTTACCGCCCTCACCGCTTGCTGAGGCTGTTGCGTCTGGGCTTTTTGCGCATTGGCCAACGCCTGAAGCACTTGTTGAGTCGGGCCGAACGCGTTGACGTTGCCATTCACCAACAGCAACAACTTGCTGGTCATCGACAGCAAATTGGTGCGATGGGTAATCAGAACCACCGTTTTATTACGTTGCTTGAGGAACATAATCGCCTGGTTCAACGCTTTCTCGCCCGCATCATCCAGATTGGAGTTAGGCTCATCCAATACCACCAGCGAAGGATCGCCGTACAAGGCGCGCGCCAGGCCGATACGCTGTTTCTGTCCACCGGACAACCCAGCGCCGCCGTTGCCGAGCACCGAATCGTAGCCGTTAGGGAAACGCAGGATCAGTTCGTGTACACCGGCCAGCTTAGCGGCTTCAATGACTTTCTCTGAGTCGATATCGTTAAAGCGAGCGATATTCTCGGCGATAGTCCCGGCAAACAGCTCAATGTCCTGCGGCAGATAGCCGATATACGGCCCCAATTCATCCTTGTTCCACTGATAGATGTCAGCATTATCCAACCGAACAATCCCTTCACTGACCGGCCAAATGCCGACCAGCAAACGCGCCAGCGTCGATTTCCCCGACGCGCTCGGGCCAATGATCCCCAGCACGTCACCGGGCTGGATGGCAAAAGTCACGTTATGCAATACCGCATCGCCTTTGGAGCCCGGCGGCGTGGCGGTGACGCCTTCTACTGCGAGTACCCCTTCCGGACGCGGCAAGGACATACCGGTACCACGTTGCGGGTGCGTTTCCAGCAGCTTGACCAACCGGCCATAAGAAAGCTTCGCCGCGCTGTAGCTCTTCCAGACGTTAATAACCTGCTCAATCGGCGCCAGCGTTCGCCCCATCAGAATGGAGCCGGCGATCATCATACCAGGCGTAATGTGCCCATCGATCGCCAGCCAGCCCCCCAGCCCCAGCACCAGCGATTGCAGCGACATGCGCACAAACTTGGTGATCGATGTGACCCGCGATGCGCGTTCGCTGGCGATGCGCTGACTGTTCAAAAACCGCTGGTGCAGACCGAACCACCGGCGTTTCAGGTTAGGCAACATCCCCAAAGCCTCGATCACTTCGGCATTTCGCAGATTGGTGCTGGCCAGCGTACCGGACATAATCGACAGCTTGCTGGCCTCCGCCAGCGGCTTTTTCGACACCATTTCGTTGATCACCGCCAATGCGATCAGCAACAGTGCACCGACCAGGGCGAAAAGCCCCAACCAAGGGTTAAAGAGGAATATCACCAACAGATAGATCGGAAACCACGGCGCATCAAAGAAGGCGAACAGCGCGCTGCCGGTAAGGAATTGACGCAGATTGGTCAAGTCGCTCAGCATCTGGCCGGCGTCAGACGAACCGTTTTTCAGATTCGCCTCGTAGGCCGCAGTGTAGACTCGCGTGTTGAGACGCATATCCAGCTGACTGCCGATACGGATCACCACCATGCTGCGCACGTATTCCAACAGCGACATCATGCCGAACATGCCCAGCATGATCAGCGTCAGCATCAACAGCGTGATTTCATTACGAGAAGGAAGCACCCGGTCGTAAACCTGGAGCATATAGATAGAAGGAACTAGCATTAATAGATTAATAAATGCGGTAAATATGCCAACGGTCCAAAAAACCTTACTGCGAGTCCGTATAACATCCGCAATTTCATTGCGCGGTATAAATTGATTCACTTTCTGCCCTTACATCATGTGCACTGTCAGTCAAAATCCGCATTGGACTCTTATAAGGAAAATCCTAAAAAGGGAAAAAATAAAATAAATCCTAAAGAACCCCCACCCCAGACATGCTCGAGACTGCAGATACTTTTTCTAACTATAGGTAGAGAAAGCGGATATCAGCAAGGCCGTAAGCAAAAAAAATCGCCTCACGAACCACAGAAAAAAACAAATGAAAACAGTAGGGTAAATAGTAGACAGGGCAAAGCGAGTTTAGTACGAAAGGGAATAAACCAGAGATAATGACGTGGTTCACAAAATTCAAAGAATACGGGGTGTTCACACACCCCGTATTATTTATTGGCTAACAGTTTCAATGGGAATTATTTCCCACTGGAACCCCTACTTACGCGTAGTGCAGAGTATCCACCAATTGCTGGTGGTTCTGCCCGGTCAGGTATACCACGGTATCGTTGAGATCCAGCGCATGGTTATCGTTGTTGTCGATAATCACATAAGAGCTGGCAGTATTACCGCCACCGCTGAATACTACGGATGCCACACCCACTTTCGACGTCAGCGAGTTGCTGCTGTCCAGACCGAGAATGCCGCCCAGCAGGCCGATAACGCCGTTGGTCAAACCGCCCACCAGCGTCCCCAACAGCGCATCCAATGTGTCTGCGGAACGAGTGCCGTAGTCCGCAACCGCCGTGCCGCTGGCGTCATTGGAGATAGTCAGACCGCCATGGTTAACATCGACAATCTTGTCTTTGAGGCTGCTAAAGTCCTTGATGGTCACACCCGCCTGCGTGTTACTCGCCTTGATGTCATAGATGTTGGCACCTGCGCCACCGGTCAGCGTGGTGTTGCCAATCACGCCCAGGGTATCGGCAGCACTGGAACCTTCTACGGTCAATTGGTAGCCGTTCAGGCCCAACGCCGACAGCACCGGCGCCAACAGGTTGGTGGTAATGACGCTCAGCGGCAGAATGTTCAGCAACTGAATGATGATACCGTCACCGGTACCGCCATGGCTGGAGTCGAGATTCAGCCCAGCGGTATTGGTGGACGCATTGATATCACGCACGTTGCTGAAACCGCTGCCCAGGGTCAGATCCAGCGCGTGATCACCGGTCACGTTGATGGTCTGAACCTGCGCATTGGTGCCGGCCAATGACAGAATGTTGTCAAAGCTACCTGTACCGCCTGAAGCCACGTTCACCGTGCTCAACGGAGTACCGCCAATCAGGCTGCTGCTGCTGTTCAGAGTGATGGCGCCAGCATTCACGTTGGCGGAACTCACCGCATCAAAGTTGATGTTGAAGTGATCGGTGGCGTTCTGCACGAAAGTGAAGTTCAGCGTACTGGCTGAAGTGGCGTCTCCTTTCACTTCCAGCTGCGCAGCGTTGCCGCCGGCGGCGTTGATGACGTTGACGTTAGCCAACCCGGAGATCACAAATCCTTGCGTGCCCAGATTGGTGGCCGCCGCGTTCTGCGTAACCGTGCCGCCGTTAGTCCCTTCCACCGTGGACGTTCCGTTGGTCAAGCCAAAGTCAAAGGTGTTGTTCGGCGTAGTAACGGTAGTGGTGGTCTGTGAACCACCGAGCGACGTCGTAATCAGCGTACCGACGGACTTGCCGATATAGCCGGTCAGGTCGATCTGCTCGAAGTTCGAGAAGTTGTTGGCGTTGCTGGTCACGGTGCTGGTACGAATGCCCAGGGCGTTTTGGTTGGTCACCACGGTTTTGGTGATGAAGTTGGCGGAAATGGAGTCCGTCCCCGTGCCGCCGTCAGCCTTGACGGTGTTGGCGACGGTGTTAGCTCCGCCGGAAACGCCGTTCCCTGCCCAGTGCAGGCTATCGTTGCCGGCACCAAGGTTAAACTGCGCCGTGCCGGCCGCAATGTTTGCCGTCGATGTGACGACTACGTCATCCGCACCCGAACTGGCATTCAGGATGACGTTGCCGTTATTGACGGTGATATCTACGCCTGGATTAACGCCGTTGTCAGACAGGTTGACCGTTGCTGCGCTGGTGCCGTTGATAGTCAGATTCGCCAGATGGTCGGCGAACTTCAGGTTCACGGTGCTGGCGGCATTGGCGTTCAGTTGGACATTCGTCAGTACCGCTGTTTCGGCGTTGCTGATTTGATGAGAAATACCGGTGTTCACAGTACCCGTAGCGTTACCACCGGCGGCTGTAGTCGTCAGGCTAGCCGCGGTTTTGTACAACAGGCTGGTACCGATATCAAACTCAAATGCGTGCTGCTGAGTGACAGTAACCGCGTCAGTAGCCGTTGAAGTCCGCAGGTCATTAATGATGGCTTGGGTAATAACCGATTTATCAGTCCCCAAAGCACTGTAAAGCGCCAGCTGAGCCGGCGTAGCTGCAGTACCGTGAACAGCGGTGTAAACATGTTGGATAAAGTTATCACCAGTCAGCTGTGCGCCTTTCCGCTGGAATTCATCAGAAGCTAATGCACTGGTAATAAACTTAGTATATGCCGCGCCAGATGCCAGATACTTGCTCCAGCTATCCAAACCTACGGCGTCAATGCCGCGCTCCGGCACGGCCAGGAACACAGCAGCAGCCTGTTCCTGGTAATTCAAGCCAGGCAAGCTGCCAGCGGTGTAAGCAGTTGTTGCCAGTGTAAACGCCTGTTTAGCGGCGGCATCAGAGCTGCTGACACTGCCACGCAACGAGTTGATGAAATCAACAATAACATCACCACGCGTTGCTCCGCCTTGCAGTTCCGTCAAGTAAGTATTTAACTCGGTGCTATCTGGCGGCCGTTTAAAACCTTGAGTAAAGAGCTTGGTAATAAAATCCTGATTACTCAAAGTGTTAATATAACTGCGCTCATTAACAAAACTCTGAGCGGCGACGGAGAATGTTCTGGAACCATCATTAATTGCCGCCCCCCAATAGTTGACACCCGCAGCTGATTGCACGGACCCAAGAACATAGTAGATCGCTAATACATCAGAAGCGCCATTACCGGCCGCGGCTGCAGTATTCGCCGAAGGATACAATACGGCATCGATTTTATTATCAAATGCAGTTTGTTGAGAAAGTATGGTTGAATCAAAGCCATTGTAATTTAAGAGATCACTGACTAAACCGCCAACGATATTTGCCGCGGGCTGCCCTCCAGCAAGCAAAGCAGCTAAAACACCGGCGCTAGGTGCTGAGCCATAAACGTTGGTATATATCGCACTCACAATATCGCTAGTACTCTTCCCGCTATATAACGCCTGACCTGCACTGGAAGAGAGAATCTGAGCGACATATTGCGCTGAAGTTCCACCATTTTCAAGAAGTTGCCCGGCACTATCGAACGTCGCCGCGGATGCTGCTTTACCAAGAACAGCATAGTAAAGCGCAGCACCAGTCTGCTGTGAGACAAGAGATGACATGTGTATTCTCCTAGAGAAGCCATTCAAAAAACGTTACAGACAGCAATTTGCCGCTGAAGAACAAAGCAAGAACAAGCAAAACAAAAATGCATGAAAATCAATGAGTCGTCAGTTTCAATACTCCTATGGTTAAAGCAGTAGATACATACAAAGAAAGTATCTAAATTCAATGATGTCAAGATGAGAAAGAAAATATAAAAATAATCCTAATAGCGCAGATTGATACTAATCTTTCCTGCATTTAGTTAACGAGTGATTGCTTAGCTAACATTAGGAATAACCTTAGTTACTTTCGCGCTTGAAAGCGTAAAAATACCTGTAAAACCAATCTATTATTTTCACACTGACCTCAGCGAGATAAGACGATGACGTTCATGAAACTGCCCCCCTTCTCTCTCAAATTTATACTCGGCACACTTCTTGCTACCCTGCCTCTGAAAATCGGTTATGCCTTCGAGATTGGCATTAACACACACCTACGCTGGTATCCAGAAGAGCAAGATCATTATTTGAACTTGATAAGTAACTATGGTTTTAATTCCTTTCGTGATGATTACCTTTGGGGGTTAGTTGAACAACAGAAAGGCACCTATCAACCTGTAGATAAACTTATACGTGTAGATAAGTCTCTCTTAGTTGCAAATAAAAACTATGGTATGAACCCCATTGCCGTTCTAGCCTATGGCAATGATCTCTATGATAAAAGTGGATATGCCAGCAACGATGAATCTATCGCAGCTTATGCAAATTATGCATACTGGACAGCAAAAAGATTTAAAGGAAAGGTCAAGTATTATGAGATCTGGAATGAGTGGAGTGTTGGCACCGGCACGCATAATAAATCACCAGCCCCTCCTCCAGCTCAGGTCTACTACAAACTCATCAAGCAGGCCTCTATAGCGATAAAGAGGGCAGACCCCGGAGCTATCGTGCTTGCAGGCTCCTTCGATCCTTTAGGAAACGATGGATTAAAATGGTCCGATGACTTGATAAAGCTGGGCATGCTCAATTATATAGATGGGATATCAATACATCCGTATAGCTTTAAATCCAGTGATAAATCGCTGACTACCCCGGAAGGAAACATTGAAAAAATCGATGGGTATCAAGAAGAATTGAAGAGGCTCGTAGGCAAAGAGGTCCCTATTTACATCACTGAAATTGGCGTACCAACCAATGCGGGGAAATTTGGGTACAGCGAGGACTATGTAGCCCAATATGTTGTCAAATATACTCTTCTTGCAAAAACCAGGGGATATATAAAAGGAGTTTGGTGGTATGACTTAAGCGATGATGGTGATAACAACCAAAATATAGAGCATAGATTTGGATTGCTCAGGAAAAATGGGAGTAAAAAGCCAAGCATGGAGTCATACGAGAAAATTGCCGATTTAATAAAAAATTATTCGGTAAAAAATTACAATGTGACAACCGATGGTAAAGTGAATTTAATCTTTAGCAATGGAAAAAAAGAAGCCAGGGTTAGTTGGAAAAAGAATGATACGCAGGAGGGAAGGAATTCCACAACGGGAAGAATAATGTCGCTCATGACGAGTAGTAAACCATCTTCGCAGAAAATTACGGCTCTCGTTATTGAAGACCCAACGCAAAAAAGTCAACCAGCGGTTAGCGCAGACACGCCAGTGATAACATTCGGCAACGAGTAAATCCGCATTAAACCAAATGAAAAATAACCTCCTTTGGACTCCTTTGGAGGTGGTTTAAAGCCGAAAAAAAAGCGAGACGATAAACACAGTCTCGCTTTTATCATTTTTAAAATAGTACCGTTATACTATCGTATAACGCCCTGCATTGAGCATGTCGGAAAATAATCTCTCGGACTTTATTGATGGAGAAACAATATAGGTAAACTTAGCAGCCATAGCTAACGGGATATCATCATAATGATCAGTAAAGAAAAGATCTGGTTCCTCAGAAAATTGCTCCCGAACGAATTTAAGCTTCACTACATTTAATGTTTCGACAAATTCACCTGAGTGGCAAAAATGTGCACATATAGTGACATCAAAATCATTAACTTCCTGAGAGAAAGAGGACACATAAATATCCGGCGCTGCAGTTGCCAAGCACTTAGTCGAATTATCACCTAGAACGAGCAAATCCTTTCGGAGAGAATGGCGGGCCAACCATTTTCCGTACTTCTTACCGACATAGGGCCAAAACTTGGTGCGTTGCTGAATCGCTAATAAAGCCACCTTAAATCCAACGCGATCCATTCTCCCAATTTTCCTGCATATGGCGAATTTAATAATAGAGAATAAAAAATACCATCTAAGGAAAAAAATAGAGATGAAAAAAGACAGAACAACCCATACTTTAAACGTGTTAAATGGCACAAGTGTGCCATCAAGATCATATACGGATTTCAACCTTTTCTCCTAACATCACTAGCCCAGGGATAACGAATAAGATAGCCCTTATAAAGATAAAAATCTGGAATAAAAGCAGGCTCGTCAAATGTGACATTTAACGCAGCAGTTTTAACGACCGAATCCGATGAAAGATACGGTTGGAGAAAATTGATGCAATCAATAAACGTACCACCACTATCAACAGCATCATCAACAATTAGAATTCTCTTACCTTTTCGCAGGTGTTCCAAGTCGCCGGAGATATGCGCCACAGCTCCTACTGACAATATTCTTCCGGATTTTCTGAACTTACGTTCGTTGAATTTTATTTCCGCTATTCTCAATAAGTCATTTATCGGCCTTGGGAGGAAAGGCAAAAAAGAAGCCATTCTGAACTTGGACTTCTTCTTAGTAGAACTTCGCTGCCTTTTTATTATAACAAGCGGAACATTAATTTTTTTCCCAATTTCCTCAGCGACATAGCGTCCACCAGTGGCAACACCAATAATAACATCAGGGGAAAATTCTTTAATTATTTCTTTAGACAACCGATCACATAACGAATCGAAATCTTTGCCGATAGCCGTAATAACTTTCATATCAAAACTTTCCTATGATATTTTCATAAACAGAGTAAGTCTCCGTTGCGCATCGCTGCCAACTGAAAGTATCAGCTCTTCTTAAACCTTTTTCTGACAAAGAGGCACGTAACTGAGCATCATTAAAAACATTCTCCATAGCACTAACTAACTGAGAAAGGTCATTTGGATTAACCAATAATGCTGCATCACCAGCTATTTCCGGGCAGGAACCTGCGGTAGAGGTGATGACAGGAGCCCCGCAAGACATCGCTTCTAGAATAGGCAAACCAAATCCCTCGGCAAAACTTGGAAATACCAGGCAAAGCGTGTTGTTATACAAATGAACAAGGTCCTCATTCGAGACACCTCGAAGGACTTTTATTTTATCCGGGTTATTAAATATTTTATTTTCCAAGGCAGGATTAGGAAATGCCGGATCGAACCCTCCAACCAAAACTAACTGCACATCAGCATCGGCAAGTCTCTCGAATGCAGCAATAACACTATCAATATTCTTAATCGCGGCAAACCGCCCGACAAAAAGAAAATATGGCTTAGTCACACCCAGACTAGCGATTACATCATTAGATTTTACTTTATCTTTCACGTGGAACTGCTTGCTCGCAGCTTCGTGCACAACCGTAATTTTATTTTCATTAACACCGAAGTTCTTGATTATCTCATCTTTCGTATAATGAGAAACTGCAATTATATGATCTGCTTTTTTTAAACTAGGCGGCGTGAAAATTTCCAATCCTTTAGTCAACTTAGGATTGAAGTACTGTTTGTGCGTACGGAACATGACATCATGAACAGTCACAACATGTTTCGTACTTCTGGTTGTAACCAAGGGTGATAAATAATTTGTATGCAAGAGATCGCATTTATTGCGCCATTCAGCAAGTGCAAATCCGCCGAGAAGGTTCATAGGCGTCCAACCTGATATCAACTTCTTTATTTCTACACGATTATCATTTAAGAAAGGTTGCCCAGCCTGCTTAGTTAAAACAATGGCAGGATCGTCCGCCAGAAGCAATAACTTATCATCGCGATTTATGCACGAAACCAAGTTATTCGCCAATTCTATTGTGTACGTTCCAGTCCCTTGACTAACCTTTTGCATAAATCGGCTATCGAGTGCGATTCTCATTATCCATTCCCATAAAATAAACTATTATAAAGTTAGTATGCGCCATCACGCTTTAATACAACACCTATAGTTTTAAATAGAATCGCAATGTCATTCCAAAGCGCCCAATTCTTAACGTACCATGCATCAAAATACACGCGCGTGTCATAATCAATATCATTACGGCCACTGACCTGCCACAATCCTGTCATTCCTGGCTTCGCCATGAAGTAGTAATCGACATCACCTGCATAACGTTCCAATTCTTTTTCAATAACCGGTCTTGGGCCAACTAGACTCATTTCACCACGAAGTACATTCCACAATTGAGGTAACTCATCCAGGCTTGTCTTTCTAATAAAAGCACCAATCTTTGTAATACGTGGGTCGTTTTTCAATTTAAAGTCTTTATTCCATTCTTCTCTGGCCTCAGGATCTCGCTCCAATAAATCTGCAAGTACTTCCTGAGAGTTTAGAACCATCGATCTGAACTTTAAGCATTTAAATTTCTTTCCATTGTGCCCCACTCTCTCATGCCCATAAATAGGACGACCACCATCTCTTGAAACTTTGTAAGTCAAGAAAATCAACACGGGAGAAAGTGCAACCAAAATAAGAGATGAGCCAATAATATCAAATGTGCGCTTAATGAAGCGTGATGAACGCTTGGCTAAATTATTGCTTACCCGCAGAATCATTACTTCATGACTAAAAATAAATGACATATCGGTGCCATAAAGAGGAACACCACGAAGAGTTGGGATAACAGAAACCGACCGACAATTATGCTTAGCCAGATCTTTCAACCACCAATCACGTAGCGCATGTTGTTCAAATTCAAGTGCGACGATAAATTGCGTACTCTCAACATTGACACAACGCCACAGCTCTTCTTCCGAATTAATGACCGGGATGCCAAAATAATTATCTTCGCATGGTTTATCCGTACACACAAAGGCAACAACTTCAAATCCAAGAACTTCTTCACTTTGCAATGCTGCATAGGCTTCAAAGGCATTTCTTCCCGAGCCAATGATTATGGTTTGTTTTTTCCACAACCCCATCTTGTTAAGGATTTTTTTTGTTAATGCTCTCCCCAACGGCACTAAAATAATTATCAACATCCATGATAACACCCAAACTGAACGAGAAAAGTTCCACTTAGAAAATGCAACTAGAGCTAAATCAAGAACAGCAAAAATAACTAGCGTTCTGAGAACTTCCTTGAGCTCAAACCAAAATGGCTTTCTATATGTGTAGTGTCTAAGCCTTGTCCAGAACCAAAGAACACACACTACAGATATAACAAACTGCGCAACAGAACGAATAAAAAACTCATCCTGAGGTATATAATTATTTAACCCATCAAATAATTTGTAAAGAATGAAATACGAAAGATAGACCGATATGTTAAAAAAGAAAATATCTGACAATGCTAGCATTAGTTTTGTCGTAAAATCGCCAAAAAAAACATTTGTTTTTTTCATTATGCATCCCGAATACTATTTTATAAAATTCAACACGTTATAGAGACAGGTAATTACCGAACAGCGAGTCAAATTAATTTCATATGAATTAGATAAGCTAGATATTTATTTTATAACTTCACGATAAAGTGAACTTACTTTCTGTGTCATAAAACAGCTTTTGAAGTTTTTACTGTAATTATCATAACTTCTTTCGCTCATCGTTTTCCAAAAATCCAAATTTTTATCGCAAATAACGGTAGAAAAACCTTTTATATCCCCATAATCAACTAAAAAACCTGTGACACCATTTATAATAATTTCTGGCAGTGAACCTCGTTCAAAAGCCAGAACGGGTAAACCGTAACTTTGCGCCTCTACGGCAACAAGGCCGAAGGCCTCCCAACGACTTGGCATCAGTAAGACTGTTGCATGGAAAAAATAAGGTGCAATATCTTCATACTTCAACCAGCCTATGTACGTTATTTTTTCACCATATACAGGAAGACTCTTATACTCTATAACATAGTCTCCGATCACAGTGATATGTATATCCTCATTCTGAGAAAGCAAATTGGTTATATTTAGAACGTGATCAAAACCTTTCTGGTGATCCGTCCGTCCAACAAAGAGAATATTCTTTTTATTCGCGTATTTATAAGGGCTTTTTTGCGTTACTATCAAAGGATCTTGAACACCATTATAGATAATGACTAAACGCTCTGGATTAAGCCCCCATTTTATGGCTTCCCTATATTCATATTCACTGACACAAATAGTTTTATCCGTCACTTTCTCTAGCATGCGCTCAATAAATGCGTAGACTCGCTTTTTATAAACAGGAATATCCATTAAGAAAGCAAAGGCATGCGGACAGTAAATCACTTTGGGGTGATAAAAAACAAATATTATAGGCAAAGCCAAACGGCATAAAAAGCCAGCAAAACTACTGTGTAAATGAATTACATCCGGTTTTTTATTTAAAACAACTCGCAGAAAACAAAACAGAAGCAAAAATAATGACATGGTATTTCTTCCAGTTCTATTGAATGGAGAAAGCACATGTTCTCTAACACCAACCAGTTCAGATAACTGTTGTCTCGGAACAATGCATAATACCTCATCTTCAGTATCTTGCTGTTCCATAACCAGTTGTCGCATGATTGTCGCAACACCACCCTTTATTGTTTCGGCGACATGCAATATTTTCACTAATCACTCCAGGGCTTATCTTTTGCGTAGCCTTCAAGTATATTATTTATTTTATTAGCCGACGCCAACCAATTAAATCGCTTAGCGTTTTCAAAACCTCGTTTAATCAGTGAATCCCTTAAACCACCATCATGGTATAGTTTCTCTATCTGTGAAATTAAACTTTCAGAACAAGTTGGTGAAAAATAAAGCGCACTGTCGTTCAACACTTCCGGCATTGATGCTGTATTAGATGCAATAACAGGACAACCGCAAGATTGAGCCTCAAGCAATGGAATTCCGAAACCTTCATAGAGGGATGGGAAAACGAAAGCAAAGGCTCCTGAATAAAGCACTGCCAGTTCCTCATCAGTAACTCGGCCATAGTACTTTATATATGAATTATTACTCACTGCAGAATAGGTAACTGTTGAAAAATTTCTATTCGATGCACCGACAATTTTTAACTCCAAACCTAAACTATTATTTATTTTTTCAAAACTATCAATTATCAGTTTAAAATTCTTATGAACGCTTGGAGAAGATACACATAGAATATATGGATTGTCTGGCTCAGTAATTTTGCGTGGAAAGAAAACCTCAGTAGCTGCATTATTGACAACATCAATATTCTCAATTCCGTAGGCCCGCTCTATTTCATTTCGAGAAAAATCACTGACAGTAATGATTTTTTTCCCTCTTTTTAAAAGCCACGGTGAAAAAATTCTATAAAAAAATCTAAAACCTAGTGAGTAACTTTTGGGATAAACTCGATAAGTTATATCATGATGAACAATGATATTGTTAAAGAACCCTATTGGAGCGGTATTACAAAAACTTAAAAGCACATTTCCATTTCGCACCATAAAGAGAAATAACTCTGTTTGCTCCCATAACTGTCCGGATAGGCGCCCGATTCTCTTTATATTAAACGCCTTAGTAATCTCATTATCTGGCGTAGTTTTAGGGCAAAGCACAACAATATCATCTCGGATCTTAATCAAATTAAGTAAGATTTGAATAGCAAAGCGTTGAACGCCTGTCACCTCTTGCGTTAAAAAACGGCCATTAACATAGATCACAATCGTTAACTCACTTTTGTATAAACTGGATTAGCACTGCCCTCCTCATCGGAGTATTCTTCCGGTTTAAGTGAAACTAAAAGCGCAGTTATTATTATCGGGAATATATAACCAGGATAGTTGGTAAATGGATTATTATAGGCAAAATTTGTTAGCAATGATATCAACCAGTACAAATAGACACCGTGTGGTAATACGGTAGATGTCTTCTTATACAAACTAACCAACAGTAAAAAAGCACCGAAAATAAATACCAGTACGCCAACAAATCCATAATTTGAGAGAAGGTAAATGTACAAACTGTCTAGCGGAATCGCCGTTGTATTATCTTCAACCCCAACCATACCACTACCGTTCACAGCATAACCAGAGCCAAAGTAAATAGAGTAGGCTGAATCTAACACTTGCTCAATATAAAGAATACGCAAGAAAATACTGTTTTCGGCGTATGTATTTTCCTTTGAAGAAAACACTTCATATATAAATGTGTTAGTAACGGAAAGGAAAAAAACAATGGAAACAACAACAGTAATCCAAGTAATGAATCTCAACGCTCTCTGATTCGAGACAAGTCTATTAATAATCATATAAAGAACATAAATTACCATCATCACGAAAGCTGTTTTTGATGTAGAGCAAAGAATGCCTGCGATCATTAAGAATGTAAATAGCGCTCTTCGCTTGGCTGAAACAAATGAGGCAAGAGCGAGGCCAAAGAAAAGATATTCACTGAGGCTGAAAGGTGTTGTCAATAAACCCAGAGCTCTTAAATAACCATCTGTAGTGCGTAAAACAAGGCCATTGTCTTTACCAAACGCGGTTAACATCGGGCCAGGATTGAACCCCAGAACCTGGAAAATAAGCTCTGCCGAGAAGAACTCAGCAATAGTGGCTAACGCATTAATCGAACAAAAAATAATATAAAACTTAATAAAAACAGATACTATGTTTTTTTTCTCTTCAGTGCTAAACATACTCGCTAACGCTGCGATCAATATTGCCGAAATTGCGAAGAGTTCAACTCGAAACTGTATAGCAATCCTTGTCATATCAAATTTTGAAAAGAGTAAGGTCGCCAAAATATATGAAAGGATAAAAAAACAAATCGCTAAAAGCGTTAGCATCAATGTGGTGAACTGCCTACCTGCCTTATATCCATTTGCAACAAAAAAGAAAATCATCAACAACGGAAATACTATCGAGAAGAAATCTTTATAGAGCAAGATCAAACGTGTAGTATTATAAGCAAAAATTGTAACCAGCCCATTTAATGAAGCTAATGCCAGGTACGTCAGAATAAAAAATATAAATATCTTTGAGGTTGATGTGTTCATTTTAGTTATTGTAAACCTCTACATATCGTTTCGCGATATTATCAATATCAAAACTCTCCACGACGCTGCGTTCTTTGTGCGTGCGTGTATCTTCAACTTTGAAAGAGTTTAGCGGCCTAACATTACTACTCATGGCAGCTATTTCTGAAATCCCCCCCATGAAATTAGTATAGACAATCTTCCCAGAAAGCGCACACTCCGCAACTGAACGCCCAAATGGTTCATTCCATTTTGTTGGCAGTATAACTGCATCAACATTTGCCATAAATTCTTCTACCGCAATAAAACCAAGCAGTTCAACATTTGACTTTTCCGCCAAAATTTTCATGGCATTACCTTCATCGCCATTAAACCTACCTGCCGCATAAAACTTGACATCTGCCCTATTCTTATATTCATCTGCAAGGCGACAGTATTCATCGAATCCTTTATCGCTAGTAAGGCGACCTATAAATCCGACTCTAAAAGTTGAACTTTCTCTATCTTCAAAGCGAAGCGGTTCTATCGGATTATAGATAACCGAACATCTATCTTCATTAAAAAATCCGTTTGTAGTATGCAAATCAGAAATATAACGACTGATTCCAACAAAACTGAAAACGGCTTTGCTCTTCCACTTTTTAAAAAATGAGAAAAACCTCACACTCAATTCTGACGTACTCATCACCTTGCCATGTTTGAACAAGGTCGAGTTAGGATGAAAGAGATAGTAATCTCTCGCGGTATGAACCAGTTTCACCTTACACTCTTTCACCGCATCCCACGCAGAAATTGAAAAACCGCCCAGGTTATTAGTATGCACAACGTCTGGAAGAAAGTTTTTTATTTCCTCTTTCACCGCATGCTTCATTGAGAAATTGTACTGATCTTTTGCATGCCATACT
>NZ_JALBYS010000003.1:0-197529 GCF_022678525.1 Serratia sp. PGPR-27
CCCCCCCCGCGGCTGTAGATAAACGCCACGCGGTCGATCTCATCGGCGCGCAGCGTCTGCGCCAGCTGCGGCAGCAAGCGATCGACACCGCTCAGCGCCAGTTCGTCCGCCCTCGCGGCCGGCACCGGCGCCTTGCCGGCAAACGCCACGTTGGCGGCGGCGCGCAGATAATAATCCTCCGCACGGTTGAGCGGCAGCAGCCCGCCCTGGCCGTCGCCGATAGCGCGATCGCCGAACCCCGGCAATGCCAGGCGTTTGGCGATGGCAATGCAAAACGCCTCCATGGAAATCGGCTGCCCTTGCGCCGTTTGCGCAGTCGCCGGCGTCACTATCGGCCAGCGCGCGGTGGTGGTCTTACTGGCGACGCCGCCCCAGGGGGCGCTGAATCCCCAACTCTCAAAATTATGGGTGTCCGGGACGATATAGTCGGCCAGCGCCGTCGTTTCGTTGATAAACGCATCGATAGCGATAAACAGCGGCAAACGCGCCGGATCTTTCAGCCGCTCCTCCGCCACGCCGCGCAACCCGGCGATACCGTACAAGGGGTTGGTCATGTTCGAGATCCAGGCTTTCAGCCCGTACGGGTACCCTGCCAGCGCCGAGGTCAGCAGCTCGGTCAACTGCCCGGCGACGAACGGATACCAGGGCGCTTTGGCCGGCCAGGGCGAAATGCCCGCCGCCACTTTTTCGCGGTATTCGTCGGAGGTTTCATAGGCGGCCTTGCTGCGCGCGATATTCAGCCCTTTCGGTTTTACCAGGCCAGGAAACTCGACCAGGTTATAGCGCGGCCCCTCGGCGAAGCCGTTGAATTTACCGCCGCCGACGAACACGCCCCCCGCCAGGCTCAGGTTGCCGATCAGCACGTTAAGCATCATCACCGCCCAGGTATTGTAAAACCCGTTCGCCGCCATCATCCCGCCATGGGCGATCACTGCCGCCTTGCGCCCGTGGGCGGTAAAGGCCTCGGCCAGTGCCGCGATGCGTGCCACCGGCACACCGCATTGCCGGCTGTACGCCTCCGGCGACAGCTTGTCGGCGGCCTCTTTCAAACACTGGAAGCCGCTTTTCACCTCCACCTGCGCGCCATCGTACAGCGTCACCGTACGGGTTACCCACAGCTCGGCGCTGTCGCACGTCTCGGCCGCCACCAGCTCACCCGCGCCGTTGACCACCAGCGGTGACGCCGACCCGGTGCCGTTGAGATCGGCCAGCGTCAGGTGCTGCCCCGCGCGCGGATGCTCGCTCTCGGCGATCACCAGATGCGTGGCATTGGTCCAGCTCTTCTCGCCGGCGCGTTGCATGGCGGCCTCAGACGGGATGGCGAGATAATCGGTCTGATAACGCCGGTGGTCGAGGATCCAACGGATCATCGCCATCGCCAGCGCCGAGTCGGTACCCGGCAATATCGGGACCCAATGGCCATGATCGTCCGCCAACGTGGTGGTCAGCGGCAGCGCCGGCGCCACCACCGCATAACGGAATTCGCTGCGCAATCTGGCGCTGGCCAATTGCCGGGCCTGGCGCTTGAACGGGTTGCCGGACTGCGCCGGTGAGGTCCCCATAAACAGCGCGAATTCGACCTGTTCCCAGTCCGGTTTCACGTGCGGGTTCTTGTCCAGATCGTTCATCAACGCGCCGGAACCGGCACGGTAGGCCAGCCCGCAGTAAGCGCCGTGCGCGCCGAAGTTTTTGCTGCCGAAACTGTTCTGGGCGAAGCGCCGCAGGAAGCTATCGCGCCCGTCGTCACCGGCGTTGGTCACCAATAGCTGGTTGGCTTTCGGCCCCAGCCCCGGCCGTCGGGCATCGATCGGCGTCTCCAGATCGCGGATCGCCCGCAGGCCGTCCACATGCCCCTCGCCGAACAGATTGCCGCCCTCCACCACTTCGGCGATCAACTGCTCAAAGCTGATGCGCTGCCACTTGCCCTCGCCGCGTTTGCCGACGCGCTTCATCGGCTCCAGCACGCGCATCGGGCTGTAAAGCCCCTCCAGCAGCGTGGCGCCGCGTGCGCAGGCGGTGGAACGGGCATCGAGGCCGCGTTCGCCACCCAACTGCGCCAACGCATCCTGCAGCGGCAACGCAGAGTCGACGTGCCGTTCCTGAGACAGCGGATGATAAGGGTTGCCGGCAATGCGCAATACCCGGTCGGTCTGCCTGTCCACCCGTACCCGCACGCCGCATTGCGTCCAGCAGCCGAAACACTGGGTCATCGAGATGGCCTGCTGCGGATTGCCTTGCCATTCCGGCATTGCCCGCCCTTCGGGCGACAGGGAGTTGCCGTTGATGCGATCCAGAGTCACCCGCCCTGAGGTGCCGTGAATCAAGCCGTCGATCGCCCGTTTGGCGACTTCGCGATAGCTCAGGCCGAAAGCGGACAATCCGCCGAAGGCCAGGCCCACTTTCAACCACTGACGCCGGGTGAGTTTAGCCATGTTGTTTTCTCCGCAGTAAAAACGCCTGTGCTTCACGCACCATGATCATTAACGCCAGCCACAAGCCGAAGGTGCCGACGATCGCCAGCAAACCGTCGGTGCCGAGCGGCAGGCTATAAGAGGAGTTAGACGCGCTGTATTTCGGGATGGTTTGTACCTCGATCAACAGCGTCCAGCGCATCAGCCAGCTCAGCACCAGAGCACCGGCCACCAGCAGCGGCGCACCGCCGCGCGGCAAGCGCCGATAGCCGGCCCAGGCGGCGCACGCCAGCGTCAGCCCCCACAGCGCAATCCATCCTGCGGCATACCGGCGCGCCATCGCCTGCGTCTGCAGCCAGTGGCGTACCGCCGCGCCGGATAACGTATCGCCGCATACCCACAGCAGGATCGCCCCGCCGAGCAGCAGCAGTGTCAGCAACATCCCGCGCGCCAGCGGCGCCTGCTGACCGGGCCGTTCGCGCATCGCCAGCAGCAGCAAAGCCAAGAGCGCCTGCAGCGCGCTGAGGAACATCACGATCGGAAACCCGTAGCTGAACCAGATTGGGCGGGCGCGCACGATGGAAACCTCTCGCCCGGTGTACAACAGCAGGCCGATAGCCACCAGCGCGCAGGCGGGCGCTATCCCACGCAACAGCGCAACCGGTCTGCCCGTCAGCCGCGTAAATTCAATCGCGATAAACCACAGGCCGATCAGCAGGGTAAACAGCGGCAAGAACAGCGCGCCCCACGGCATCCACGACCAGGGCGTCGGGTAGGCGTAGAAATGCCAGAAACGGGCGGTTTGATGCAGGTCGGCGGTCAGCGCCAGCGGCGCGGTAATGGCGCACGTCAGCCCGATAAACAGCGCCATGCGCTCCAGATGCGCGGCGTTATCTCCACCGCGCCAGCGCCACACGCAGGCCAGCAGCGCGGCGCAGGCGGCGATGCCGATAAAGAAGAAATATTGTACGGCCCACGGCAGCCAGCTCACCGCCTGCGGCTGGCTCAGCACTTCTGCGATCATCAGTTGGCGGCTCATCGTCTTTCTCCCCATAAGGCGACCTGCGCCCGCCCCGGCAGCGGCGTGACGAAGGCGTCATCCAGCCCCAGATAGAACACGTGGGGCGCGGTTTGGTGCTCCGGCTTGAGAACTTTTATCTCGGCCTCGTGGCGCCGCAGCAGCTTGCTCAGCGTGCTGTGCGGATCGCGCATATCGCCGATGATCCGCGCCCCTCCCACGCACGACTCCACGCATGCCGGCAACAATCCCGCCTCCAGCCGGTGCACGCAAAAGGTGCATTTGTCCGCCGTTTGGGTTGTGTGATTGATAAAACGGGCATCGTACGGACAGGCCTGTACGCAATAGGCGCAACCCACGCAGCGTTTGTTGTCGACCACCACGATCCCGTCCTCGCGCTGAAAGGTGGCCTGTACCGGACATACCGGCACGCAGGGCGGGTTGTCGCAGTGATTGCACAGCCTGGGCAACAGCACGTTGGTCGCAGCGGCTTCGCCTTCGAGGCTGACCTGATACTGGTTTACCGTGGTACGAAACTCCCCGTGCGGCGTCTGGTTTTCAATGGCGCAGCTCACGGTACAAGCCTGGCACCCTACGCAGCGCCGCAGGTCGATCAGCATCGCGTAACGGCGGCTCGCATCCCCCTCGCGCCGCGTCGGTGCTAACGTCAGCCCGGCCTCCGCCACGGAGATCAGCGAAGCCCCCGCCGTCAACACGCCCAGCCGCTGTAAAAACTGCCGTTTACCGAAATCCATGCGCCTCTCCCACGTCCTGGGCATCACCCCGATCACGCTATTGATGCCCGTTAGATGAATAAACAATGTCGATGATTTACAGTGTAAAAATGACATTGGGCTCAGCTCTATTGTGGTTAACCACATACCGGACCTAACGTTGATCTAAAACAAGTGACGGCAGGCAGATTGCCCATCAGGAGGGGCCGTGAGGGTCGTGTTATTACTGCTGCTCAGTCTCGGCTGGGGGATGGCGGCACAGGCGGGCGAGTGGTCGGTCGGCGTGCTGGCGATGCGCGGCGATGCGGCGACCGCGCGTGACTGGCAGCCGCTGATCGACAGGCTCAACGGCAGCGTCGGCGGTGAGCGCTTCCGCCTGCAGCCGCTCGATCTGGCGCAGATGCGCGAAGCGGTCAATCGGGGCAGCGTGCAGTTCGTGGTCACTAATCCGGCGCAGTTCGTGCAGTTGAACAGCCACTATCATCTGCGCTGGCTGGCGTCGTTGCGCGCCGCCAACGGCGATCGGGCAACGGGCAACATCATCGGCAGCGTGATTTTGGTGCGGCGCGACAGCGGCATAACGACGCCGCAGGCGCTGATGGGCAAAACGGTGGGCGCCATCGCTCCGCAGGCCTTCGGCGGCTATCTGACCGGCTATAAGGCGCTCAGCGATGCCGGTATGCGGCCCGAGCGCGATTTTCACCTGCGCTTTACCGGTTTCCCTGCCGACGCCCTGCTCTATCTATTGCGCGAGCGCGCCATTCAGGCCGCTATCGTTCCCGTCTGTCTGCTGGAGAAAATGGGTCAGGAAGGCTTGATCAACCCGGCGGATTTTCGCCCGCTGTTGCAACGGCCCACATCGGTTCCCTGCGTCACCAGCACGCCGCTTTATCCCAACTGGTCGTTCGCCGCCCTGCCCGGTCTGGATAACTCACTGGTGGATGCAGTAGCAAGAGCCTTGCTGACCGCACCGCCGCAGTCTCCCTTTCAGTGGGGCGCACCGGCCTCGACCAGCGCGGTGGAAGCGCTGCTGCGCGCCGTCAATCAGCACCCGGAACAGCGGCGCCTGTGGCTGGATATCAAGAGCTGGCTGATCCAGCATCAGACGGCCGTCAGCCTGTCGCTGGCGGTGCTGGCGCTGTTGATCGTCAACCATATCTGGATCGCGCTGCTGGTGCGCCGGCGTGGGCGACAGCTGCTCCATGCCGGAGAACAACTGCGCCGTCAGGAGCAGGCGCTGGAGAACGCCAGGCAGTTGAACGTGCTGGGAGAGATGGCCTCCGGCTTTGCGCATGAGCTCAACCAGCCGCTGGCAGCCATTCGCCACTATGCGCAAGGGTGCCTGATCCAACTGCGCAAAACGGACGCCGGGCACCCGCTGCTGACGCCGCTGGAAAATATTGATCGGCAGGCGCAGCGCGGCGGCGAGACGATTCATAACCTGCGCCAGTGGGTGCAGCCCCCCACCGAGAAGGTAGACAAGGCGAGCTGGCGCCCCATCTCGATAAACGAAACCGCCGAGCGGGTGTGGGCACTGCTGCGCCTGACGCAACGCTACCCCGACCTGAAACTGTTCAACAACGTGGCACCTTCGCTGACGCTAACCCTGCCGCCGGCGCTGCTGGAACAGCTGCTGGCGAACCTGCTGCTGAACGCGGCGCAGGCCGGCGCCAACGCCGTCTGGCTTTCCGCCGACGAACACGAACGGGCGCTCGATGTGCGTTTGCAGGACAACGCGGGCGGGATGAGCGCGGCCGGGCTGGAGCAGGCTTTCCGCCCCTTCAACACCACCAAGGCCGGCGGCATGGGGCTGGGGTTGGCCATTTGCCGCCGCCTGGCCCGGTATGGCGGCGGCGAGATCCAACTGGCTAACCGCCCCGCCCCCGACAGCCGCAATGGGCTATGCGTCACCCTGCATTTCATATTTAACGATGAGGAAAACCATGCCGCTAATTCATCTGGTGGATGATGACGTCGCCGTCACCGACGCCTGCCATTTTTTACTGACCAGCCTCGGCCACGACGTGCAATGCTGGAATGACAGCACCGACTTTTTGGCGCAGGCCGATCTGTTTCAGACCGGGATCGTCTTGCTGGACATGCGGATGCCGAAACTCGATGGGCACCAGGCCTACGCTGAACTGCGCCGCCTCGGCAGCACGCTGGCGGTGGTGTTCCTGTCCGGCCATGGCGACGTGCCGATGGCGGTGGAGCAGATGAAGTACGGCGCGGTGGACTTCCTGCAAAAACCGATCGCCGCTGAACCGCTGATCGCCGCCCTCGAACGGGCGCGGCAGGTCTCGGCCAAAGCCTGGCGACGCCATGAAACTTGCGGCCGCTACCGCACGCTCACGCCGAAAGAACGCGACATCGCACAGCTGGTGGTGCGAGGCATGATGAACAGGGAAATGGCGGAGCGGTTGAATATCGCCCTGCGCACCGTAGAGGTTCATCGGGCGAAAGTGATGGAGAAAATGCAAGCCGCCAGCCTGGCGGAATTAGTGATTCAGTTGCAGGGATTACCGCACGCCGCGCAAGAATGATCGCATCATACAAAATTCCGCCCCCCCTCTTGCCAACCGGCCTTCCTCAGGCCAGAATACTGTACATTAATTCAGTATTTACAGGTGAGTCATGTTTGTAGAATTGGTGTACGACAAACGCAACGTCGCTGGGCTGCCCAACGCCGCCGAGATTATTCGCAACGAGCTGGAAAAACGCGTGCATGCGCTGTTCCCGGAAGCTGACGTGCGCGTGAAACCGATGCAGGCCAACGGCCTGAACTCCGACGCCAGCAAAAGCGATCGTGAGAAGCTGAACCGAATGTTGGAAGAGATGTTCGAAGAAGCGGATCAGTGGCTGGTCACTGATATATAAACCCAACCTGATGGCTGGGCTCCTCAACCGGCTATTTTACCGCCAGAATACAGCAAACGCTCAGCCCTTGATTAATGGGCTTGACGCGGTGCCTCCCCCATCCGGTTATCGGTTGGTTAGTGTGCACTTTTCCAGCGCATATATACCATAACAAAAAGCCCCAGCATCGCTGCTGGGGCCTCTGTCATGGTGCCGGCTACCGGAATCGAACTGGTGACCTACTGATTACAAGTCAGTTGCTCTACCTACTGAGCTAAGCCGGCTGAATTTGGCGGAAGGACAGAGATTCGAACTCTGGGAGCTGTTACACTCGACGGTTTTCAAGACCGTTGCCTTAAACCACTCGGCCATCCTTCCAATGGGCGCTGATATTAGCGATACCGTTATGAAATGTCTATCATTTTGATGCAAAAAAATGGCATGAGCGGTGCAGTTGCCTAAACTTCAGGCCTTAAACGCTTAAAAAATGAAAAGCCCCGCAAAAGCGAGGCTTTTATGTTCGGCTGAAACGCGATTACTTCGGCTGCGAATCGTAGTCGGAACAGGTTTGATAGCCCTTGTTCATGACATGGCCCGTGTCGTTGTAGCTGACAAAGTACGTTTGCACTTTGCCATCGCGCGGCGCGACAGCATAGGTATCGCAAGTGCCTTGCGCATGAATCAGTGTGGCAGACGTCGACGGCGGACCGGCAATCGCCCGCACCTGCTGCTTGGTCATCCCTACTTTGACATCGCTGACCACCGGCTCATTGACATAACTGGTTGCACGGTCATAGGCGGTGCAGCCGGCAAGAATGGAAAATACCGCTGCAGTACCGACGGCCAAAACCAACTTCTTCGTCATAGCTTGTCCTCTTGGAGTACGTTTGTTGTCCCCTAAGTCTAGAAGTGGAAAGGCTTTTCTACAAATTCCCGTTTGTCGATCGGTGCGGTTTACGCTCGTCGATCAGCGTTTGACGTTTTCCTGTCGTTTCAGCTGCTCTTCAAACCCCTGCTGTGACTCCTGCACGTAACGCTGCAGCCCTGCGGGATCGATAAATGCCTGCGCATCGCCGGCCTGTAAACGCCGCCATTTGTCGGCTAAAGCGAAACGCGTCCCTTTATTGGCGATAAATATATCCGCCTGCACCCGTGCCAAACGGGCGAAACTGCCGCGAATGTCCTCAATCAGCTGCGGATAGTTTTTGTTGCCGATCAGGTAGTAATCCGGTGTAGCCAGGCTGTCAGCATAGATAAAGCGATACGGCTTGCCGTTATGCCGTAGCGTGGTCAACCACGACGTCGCGCCCGGCAGATGCCCCGGCGTCATCATCGCGGTCAGCGTCAGGCCGCCAAGGGTGATGCTGTCGCCATCGGCAACCACAATATCCGTTTGCACGGCCGGGAAAGTGAGCGAATCCCCCAACGCGAAATCCTGCCGTCCACCTAACGCCAACTGGCGCGCATTGGCCGCGCTGGCCACCAGCCTCGCGCCGCTCCAGCGTTTCAGCTGCGCAATGCCGCCGGCCTGATCGAGCCTTGCATGGCTGTTCAGGATATATTTCAGATCCTTAATGCTGAACCCCAGCCGTTCGATATTCGCTTTGATGCCCGGCGCACTGCTCTCCAACCCCGCATCGATCAAAATCAATCCCTGCGGCGTGCTCAACAATACCGACGACAGGTTGCTCGTGCCGACGTAATACACCTGCTCAAAGATCTGGAACGGCGCTATCGGCTGCACCCACTCTTCAAACAGCGAGTATGGCGGAGCGCTAGACAACGGCTGCGCCGGGTCTAACTTCGCCTGCGTGGAGAAGCTCAAGGAAAAGGCCATCGCCATCAGATAATGCATGCTTTTTTTCATTTTTCTCTTCTGTCTGTGTCAACCGGGCAGGAGTATACTCGGCCTTATATTGAACAGTATTCAATTAAAAAAAGGACAATTGATGAATATTCTACAAATGGACATGAATCTGCTGAAAGTGCTGTATCTGCTGATGGTAACGGGTTCCAGCCGTAAAACCGCCGAGCGGCTGGGCATCAGCACCTCCGCCGTCAGTCATGCGCTGGCTCGCCTGCGGGAAGTGTTGGATGACCCGCTGTTTCGCCGAGAAGGCCATCGCCAGGTTCCCACCCTGTTTGCACTGTCGTTGAAAGACAAATTGGCGCCGCTGTTCTCCTCGCTGGACAGTGAAATGTTCGGCCAACAACCGCAGGCGCCGCGTCGCTTCACGCTGGTGGCGCCCCCCGCTCTGCACCCTATTCTGTTGCCTTTGCTGGCGGAAAAGGGCGCCGCTTGCCATGCCGATATTCACTGCCAAAACTTTGAACGACGCGCCTGGCGCGAAGAGCTGCTTGAGGGGAGCGTCGATCTGGTGCTGGCGGTGGGCGATCATCAACAACGCACCAGCGCACTGCATTATGAAGCGCTTGGGCGCACTCGCCTGATTGCGCTGTATGGCCCGCCGCTATACCCAGTCCTGCAAGATAAACGCGCGCTGGCCTTCAGCGAACTGGCGGATTACGCGCATTATTATTGCCATCCGTGGCCACAAACGGAAAACGAGCTGGATCGGCAGCTTGAGCGCCAGGGGTTGCACCGCCGCATTGCCCTGAACTGCGCCGACTACGCACAACTTCCACCGGTGCTGCGCCGCGCGCCGTTGCTGGCGGTAGTGCCTCAACCATGGTTTACCGCCCAGCCCGACAAGCACGGGTTAAGCGCGCTGCCGATTAGCGATAACCTGGCTATCGGTCACCTTTTTTCTCAATACCGAAAAGGCGAGCCGGAGTGGCGAAAGCGGCTGATTTCCGCCATCCACGCCGAGCTGCGACACTACTACCGCTAAGTAGGATCAGAAACCGAAGTCGCTCAGCGCCGGGACATCGTCCGGGCGCCGACCGAGCGGCCAATGAAAACGCCGATCCTGTTCGCGAATCGGCATGTCGTTGATGCAGGCATGGCGGTTAATCATCAATCCATCCTGATTAAACTCCCAGTTTTCGTTGCCAAAGCTGCGATACCAGTTGCCGGAATCGTCGCGCCACTCATAGGCGAAACGCACCGCGATGCGCGCGCCGTCAAACGCCCACAGTTCCTTAATCAGCCGATACTCCAGCTCTTTCGCCCACTTGCGTTGCAAAAATGCGACCACCGCCGCGCGGCCGTCGACAAACTCTGCGCGATTACGCCAATGGGTATCGAGAGAATAGACCTGCGACACCCGCTCAGGATCGCGGCTGTTCCAGGCATCCTCCGCCAACCGCACTTTTTCGCTGGCCGATTCACGGGTGAAAGGCGGCAATGGGGGTTTAATGCTCATGATCATCTCCTGCGTAATAATGTAGACAACTCTGTCTACATTATTACGCTAGCGCATGTAGACAGAGTTGTCTACAATCACTCGAAAATAGCCTGGGAGAAAATGATGACCGCCGATCGCAATACCTTACCCGCCCGCCAGCGCATCCTGTTGACGGCCCACGATCTGTTTTATCAGGAAGGGATCCGCGCCACCGGCATCGATCGCATCATCAAGGAATCAGGCGTCACTAAGGTGACGTTTTATCGCCACTTTCCCAGCAAGAACGAATTGATTACGGCGTTTTTGGCCTATCGCCACCAGCAGTGGCTCACCTGGTTCAGCACAGCGCTGGATCGCCATGTGGCACAGAGCGGCGGGTTGCTGCCGGCGCTGGCGCCCTGCCTGGCGGAATGGTTCGACGATCCGCGCTTTCGCGGCTGCGCGTTTATCAATACGGCGGTGGAAATCGCCGATCTGCTGCCGGAAAGCCTGCAAATCGCCGGCCGGCATAAACGGCAAATGGCGGATGAACTGGCGCGTCACCTGCCCGCCGGCCCACAGCGGGAAAAGCGGGCGGCAATGCTGGCGATGCTGATCGACGGCGCCATCGTCAGAGTGCAGATAGAGCGGCAACCGCAGGCCGCGCTGCAGGTGCTGAATGCCGCGTTGGACATGTTGGCGCAAGGCGGGTTCGATCAGTAATTGGCCCAAATGCCCGGCGTCACCAGTTCCAACAGATGGGCGTCGGGATCGCGAAAATAAATGCTCTCCCCGCCGTGTTCCCAGCGCATCCGCCCCTCAATCTCCACGCCGTTGGCCACCAGATGCCGTTCCCAGTGCGGCAACTGCTCTTTCGCCACCGCCAGCCCGATATGCGCCGGCCCCACGCCATCGTGCGCAGGAATAAACCCGGTCGGGTAGTGCGCCCCGCGCAGCGAATCACCTTCGATAAACAACAACAGTACGCTCCGATCGCCGACGTTGTAGGCGCGAAACCGTTCGTTGGCGACCATCGTCGGCAGCTTCAGCACCTCCTGGTAAAACGCGTCCGCGCGTTCAATATCGCTGACGTACAGCACCGTTTCTATCACCCTGTCGATCTTGAGTTCCATAATAGCCTCCGCTCTGTTTTCCGTTCTGACAGCGTAGGTCGAACGGAGGCGAGCCAAAGCGCTTCCCGAGCCGACAACGGATCAATCCGTGCTTTTTACCAGCAAAAAAAACGCGGCCCGAAGGCCGCGCTGTGTGATTCACACGCTGGTGCTTAGAACTGGTAAACCAGGCCCACGGCAACCACGTTGTCGGTGTTGATGCCGGCAGCGTCGGTGAAGTCGTTGTTGTCCATCAGGTTGATTTTGTAATCAACATAGGTAGACATGTTTTTGTTGAAGAAGTAGGTCGCACCCAGGTCGACGAATTTGACCAGGTCTTGATCGCCGTAGTCCTTGCCGTTGCCGGCGCGGCCCAGGTCTTTACCTTTGGTCTGGTTATAGCCGACGAACGGACGCAGACCGAAGTCGAACTGGTAGTGCGCATAGGCTTCGAAGCTCTGCGCCTTGTTGGCGTAGCCGTAAGCACCATCATCCTTGGCAGAGCTGCCGAAACGCGCCGCGTTGTAGGACTGGGTGAACATCACCGCCAGGTAGACGTCGTTGGCGTCATATTTCAGACCGCCGGAGTAGCCTTCCGCCTTGTCGCCGCGGCCCATGATGTTCTGGTGACCGTTACCGCCGTTCTGCTCGCTGGTGCGGCGAGAGTTGAAGAAGGCGCCCGCGGCGCTGATGCCGTAGCCCATGTCATAGCTCATGGACATGCCGTAGCCTTCGCCGTTTTGGCCCAGAACGTCGCGACCATTGTTGGTCTCTTCGCCGTTGCCGTTTTTACCCTGGTACTGCAGGGCGAAGTTCAGGCCGTCAACCAGACCGAAGAAATCATTGTTACGGTAGGTCGCCAGGCCGCTGGAACGCTGGAACATGAACTGGTCGGCGCCGTAGGTCATACCGTCGAACTCGGGCTGCAAGTCGGTATACGCCGCGACGTCGTACAGCACGCCGGTGTTACGGCCGTAGTCGAAGGAGCCGTAGTCGCCGAATTTCAGACCGGCGAAGCCGTAACGGGTGAAGTTCTTGTTGTCCTGGCTTTCAGCGTGGTTCAGGTTCGCCTGATATTCCCACTGGCCGTAACCGGTCAGCTGATCGCTGATTTGCGTTTCGCCGCGCAGGCCAAAACGCATATAAGACTGATCGCCGTCCACGCCGTTGTTGCTGGAGAAATAGTGAAGCCCGTTTACTTTACCGTACAAATCCAGTTTATTACCGTCTTTGTTGTAGATTTCCGCCGCGCCTGCTGTGCCTGCAACCAGCAGTGCGGGTACCATCAGAGAGAGTACTCGAAGTTTCATCGTTATTATCCTCGTTAATTATGTCGAGCTACGGCCACTGCCCTTTTCGAGCATTATTAGCACGACTGTGCATTACCATTCTGGTAACAAGGGTTATATTAATCCAGAAAGAAAATGATACCAAGTATCCGATAGTGTTTCATTGTAATTAATAAAGGTTTCAAAATGTAAATACGCGCGAACTTTCACAAAACATTACAGACAAACAAAATAAAGCACTTAAAGATAAAAAATAGACTAACTGATAAAAAATCATGTAGTTATACATATCTTTAAGAAAAAAAAGCCAACCATACAATTGAGCGAGACAATAAGCACATTGTGCCAAAACGCGAACCACGCGCAGCCGCTATAATCACCTCGCTATCATCATTATTTTCATTATTACCTTCATTATCCGAAGATAATTTCTGCATTCCTTTAACCGGCTTCTGGCCGGTTTTTTATTTTCCTCCCTACCCTCCTCACAATTTCAGCCCGTACAAATAGCACGCAAATAAATAACCTAATGATATAGTTTCATTAATTTACTTTCGCACTAATTGCTAATCTTTTTCCTTATTTTAGCCTACAAATTGAACTTGCTTTTCATTTCGTGCTTTATCTCATCGATTATTTCCCGCCGCAGGCACAATTAGCCGCAGAGATTCAGTTCTGGTAATCTGAAAAAAGCGCACCTTCAGCGAGTAAAATTCATGATGCCCTTTCAACCCGACGTGCTGTGGCGGCGGCTGCAAAGTTCCCCCTTCCGCGCTCGCTTCCGTTTAAATGCCAAGGACCAGACTTATCTCGAGGGTAAGGGATTGCCGCTGATCCTCAGCCATGCCCGCGATTTTATCGACCGCCGCCTGGCCGCCGCCCACCCTAAAAACGACGGCAAGCAAACCCCGATGCGTGGCCACCCGGTGTTCGTCGCCCAGCACGCCACTGCCACCTGCTGCCGCGGCTGTCTGGAAAAGTGGCACGGCATACCGCAGGGCGTCGCACTGGACGAACAGCAAAAGGACTATATTGTCCAGGCTATCGCGCTGTGGCTGGTGCGCAGAGGCGGTGCCAGGGATGTGTCAGGCACGAATATTTTCGACCCGGATCGCGGATTGTGATAAAAACTGTCAGTAACTTTCACCATTCTTTTGACCCAAGATCCTGACGCTTACATGACAGCCACCTTGTGCAATGAACAGCAAACGCCCGGCGTTCCTCAACAGATCGCCACCCGTCTGGCCTTTTTCGTCGCCGGTCTCGGCATGGCCGCCTGGGCGCCGCTGGTCCCCTTCGCCAAAGCGCGCATCGGTATCGATGACGGCTCGCTCGGCCTGTTGCTGCTCTGTATCGGCGCCGGCTCCATGTTGGCGATGCCGCTGACCGGTTTCCTGACCGGCAAACTGGGTTGCCGTGCGGTGATCCTGATGGCCGGGCTCGGGTTGTGCATCGATCTGCCGCTGTTGGCGCTGATGGACTCCCTCGGCGGCATGGCCGCGGCGCTGCTGCTGTTCGGCGCGGCGATCGGCATGATCGACGTAGCGATGAACGTGCAGGCGGTGATCGTCGAACGCGCCAGCGGCAAGGCGATGATGTCCGGTTTTCACGGTTTCTTCAGCATCGGCGGCATTGCCGGCGCCGGCGGCGTCAGCGCGCTGCTGTGGCTGGGGCTGACGCCGCTGCAATCCACCCTGCTCACCGTGCTGGCGGTGATCGCGCTGCTGACGCTGGCCAGCCGCCATCTGCTGCGTGAGAGCGGCGCCGATGACGGCGGGCCGATGTTCGTCTTGCCGCGCGGCTGGGTGATGTTCATCGGCATTTTGTGCTTTATCATGTTCTTGGCGGAAGGATCGATGCTCGACTGGAGCGCGCTGTTTCTCACCACATTGCGCGGCGTCGAACACAGCCAGGCCGGTCTGGGCTATGCGCTGTTTTCCATCACCATGACGCTCGGCCGGCTCAATGGCGATCGGGTGGTTAACTCGCTGGGCCGCTACCGGGTGCTGCTGCTGGGCAGCCTGTGTGCCGCTCTCGGCCTGAGCCTGGCCATCGCCTTCAATCACGCTACCGTTTCGCTGGTCGGTTTCATGCTGGTCGGCCTGGGCGCCTCGAACGTCGTGCCGATCCTGTTCAGCGCCGCAGGCAACCAGCGCGACATGCCGGCCAACTTGGCGATCGCTTCCGTCACCACCGTCGGCTATGCCGGTATTCTGGCCGGCCCGGCGCTGATCGGCTTCATCGCTCAGTTTTCCAGCCTGACGGTGGCCTTCGCTTGCGTAGCCGCTCTGCTGTTGGCGGTGGCCGCCAGCGCCAGGGCCGTCACTCGCTGATTCAGGAATGCGCAGCCACTATGCAAAATAAACAATTGACCATAAGCTCCAGCAACATTACCCGCTGCTTCCTGCTGTTTATCGTGCTGCTGACGATCGGCATCGGCCTGTATGGCTACAACTACACCAACGCCTGGCTGGCGGAAAAAAAGTACACGCTGAACAGCATCGCCGGTTCGCTGCAAAAGCGTATCGATGCCTACCGCTATATGACCTATCAGGTCTATGACAAATTCGGCAATGCGCCGGCGCAGAATGTCGATCCCGGTTTGCAGGAAACCCGCCTGCGGCCCGATGTCTATTATGTCGAGAAACCGCACAAGAAAACCGACGCGGTGATCTTCGGCAGCCATGACGAAAACACGCTGGCGATGATCGCCAACATCTCGGACTACCTGGACACCCGCTGGGGCGCCAAGACCGAGAACTACGCCATGTATTACCTCAATGGTCAGGACAATAGCCTCAGCCTGATCACCACCCAGCCGCTCAAAGAGCTGGCTTCGCGCTTTCGGGAAAGCTACCTGACCACCTCGGCGGACGAACGCCGCGCCGAGATGCTGCAACAGGCCAATATGCTCGACGAACGCGAGAGCTTTTCCGACCTGCGCAAGCAGCGCTTCCAGAACGCCTATTCGTTCTCGATTCGCACCACTTTCAATCAGCCGGGGCATCTGGCGACGGTGATCGCCTTCGATTTGCCAATCAACGACATCATTCCGGCCAATCTGGCCCGCGCCAATTTCCTGCTGCTGCCGGACGATGTCGATCTCGACGATAGCGCCATCCCGGCGGAAACCGTCCTCGGTACCCATGCGACGATGAGCGGCGGCTGGGTGGAATTCAGCGCCGCTCTGCCCAATGCACCGCTGAAGGTGATGTATCGCGTTTCGGCCATCAATCTGGCCATCGATCTGCTGCGCAACAACATTTGGCTGATCGCAGTCAACTTGCTGCTGCTGGCGCTGTCGATGCTGAGCATCTACTTTATCCGCCGCCAGTACATTCGCCCGAGCGAAAACATGGCGGTAGAGCTGGAGGCCGAGCGCGCGCTGAATCAGGAGATCGTCTCCAGCCTGCCCTCCGGCCTGCTGGTCTACAGCTTCGCCAACAATACGGTGATCGCCAGCAACAAAATCGCCGAGCACCTGCTGCCGCACCTCAGCCTGCAAAAGATCGCCCATATGGCCGAACAGCATCACGGTGTGATCCAGGCGACGGTCAACAACGAGGTGTATGAAATCCGCATTTTCCGCAGCCAGCTGTCGCCGGACACCTACCTGTTCCTGATGCACGATCAGGATAAAGAGGTGATGGTGAACAAGCGGCTGCAGCAGGCGCGGCGCGAATACGACAAGAACGTGCAGGCGCGCAAACTGATGTTGCACAACCTGGGCATCGAACTGAATCAGCCGGTGCGCCAGATGCACGATCTGGTCGACCGTCTGCACAGCCGGCCGGATGAGGAACAACAGCAGGCGCTGCTGGGCCAGCTGACGGCGGCGTCGGCTTCGGTGCTGGAGTTGATCGATAACATCACCCTGCTGACCCGGCTGGAAACCCAGGACTGGCAACCCACGCGCGAACCGTTCAACCCGACGGCGATGATCGACGAGTTGCTGCTTGAGGCCCTGCCTGCCCTTAATCAGAAGGGGCTGGCACTGTTCAAGCATTTCCAGCTGGACGTCGAGCAGAACTATATCGGCGATGCCAACGCGCTGCGCAAGGTGATCTCGCTGCTGGTGCATTACGCCATTATCACCACCGCCTGCGGCAAGGTTTCTCTGGTTATCGACCATGAGCCCGAGCACCCTGACCGCCTGATTTTCCAAATTAACGATACCGGCTCCGGCATCTCCAACGAAGAGATCAGCAACCTTAACTATCCGTTCCTCAGCCAGACGCTGGTGGATCGCTTCAACCACGGTTCCGGCCTCACTTTCTTCCTGTGCAATCAGCTGTGCAAGAAGCTTAACGGCCAGTTGGACATTCGCAGCAAGGTGGATATCGGCACTCGCTACACCATCCGCGTCGCCATGGAGATGGAGAAAAAAGAGCCGCAGGAGCAGGAAAAGCTGCTCGACGGCGTCACCGCCCTGCTGGACATCACGTCAGATGAAGTGCGCGGCATCGTGACCCGTCTGCTGCAGGCCTATGGCGCCGACTGCCTCGTCGCCGAAGATCGCGCGGTCAACCGCGATTATGACGTGCTGCTGACCGATAACCCGCAGCGCGCCGATGATTACACCCTGTTGCTGGCGACCGATGAGCCGGGCTGGCAAGCGCTGGATAAACGCTACATTCGGGTGAACTATAATCTGAACGGCGCATTAATCGACGCCGTGCTGATGCTGATCGAACAGCAAATGGCCGCGCTGGAACAGGAAGAAAGCCCGCTTTCATTGAGCTCAGAAGATATCCAACTCTATGAAAAACAATTGAAATCAAGTGATTACTATGGGCTGTTTGTCGATACAGTACCCGACGATGTCAAAAAACTGTATACTGAGGCGGGCAGCAGTGATTTCAATGCGCTGTCACAAACCGCACACCGCCTGAAAGGCGTGTTTGCCATGTTAAATCTGCTTCCCGGCAAGCAGCTGTGCGAATCGTTAGAACAGCGCATCGCAGAAGGTGATGCGCCCGAGATCGAGAATAACATCAGTCAGATTGATTTTTTCGTCAGCAGACTGCTGAAGCAAGGTAGCCAACAACATGAATAACCTGAACGTAATTATTGCTGATGACCATCCTATCGTACTGTTTGGCATCCGGAAGTCACTTGAGCAAATTGAATGGGTGAATGTCGTTGGGGAGTTCGAAGACTCAACCGCACTGATCAACAATCTGTCCAAGCTGGACGCCAACGTGCTGATCACCGATCTGTCGATGCCGGGTGACAAATATGGCGACGGCATCACGCTGATTAAATACATCAAGCGTCATTATCCGCAGTTGTCGATCATCGTGCTGACCATGAACAACAACCCGGCGATCCTGAGCGCGGTACTGGATCTGGATATTGAAGGCATCGTGCTGAAACAAGGCGCGCCGACCGATCTGCCTAAGGCGCTGGCCGCCCTGCAAAAAGGCAAGAAGTTCACGCCGGAAAGCGTCTCCAAACTGCTGGAGAAGATCAGCGCCAGCGGCTATGGCGACAAACGCCTGTCGCCGAAAGAGAGCGAAGTGCTGCGTCTGTTCGCCGAAGGTTTCCTGGTGACCGAAATCGCCAAGAAACTCAACCGCAGCATCAAAACCATCAGCAGCCAGAAGAAATCGGCGATGATGAAGCTGGGCGTCGAGAACGACATCGCCCTGCTCAACTACCTCTCGTCCGTCAGCATGACGCCGTTGGACAAAGACTAAAGCCCGCCTCACGGCAGGTTAACGCCAAACAGGCACGGCATCCGCCGTGCCTGTTTGCTTTTCAGGCCTCGCTGCGGTTGTAGCGTACCTGCTGGCTGTAATAAGCCAATGTCTGCTCCAGCGTCTCCAGCGTAACCGGCTTCGACAGGCAATTATCCATGCCCGCCTCGAGACAGCGCTGCTTCTCTTCCGCCAACGCGTTCGCCGTCACGCCGATCACCGGCGCGCTGAACTGCATCTCCCGCAGCGCCTGCGTCAGGCGATAGCCGTCCATGTTCGGCATATTGACGTCGGTCAACACAATATCAACGTGGTGCTGTTTCAGTACGGCGAGCGCGTCTACGCCGTCGTTGGCGGTCACTACCTGATACCCCAGCGACCCCAGCTGATCGGAAAGCAGGCGACGGTTGATCGGATGATCGTCAACCACCAGCAGATAGATATCGCCGTTGTCTGCCGCACTGGCCTTGGCGGGCACCGGCAGCTGTACCAGCGCCTCTGCCGCGCCGTTGCCGACGCCGAACAACCGGTTGATTAAGGTCAGCGTTTCACGCGGCGTAGAGGTGCTGTGCATCCAATAGCCTGGCCGGGTTTCCAGCGACGGGCCGATATGTTCGGTCGAGAACTGGATCTGAGCCAACAGCGGCGTGTTCAGCATCAGCGGGTAATCGCTGAGCATCACCTCGCCGGCGGCGGTATCCTGCCCGTCATAGCGCTGGATATCGGCGCCGTAGCCGCCCAGAATCGCCATCAGGTAACTTTCCAGGCGCTGATTGCGGATATCCAGCCACAGCCGCCGGCCCTGCCAGGTATCGCTGGCCTGCGGGATCGGGAACTGGGCGTTAAACAATGGAATGCGAATGCTGAACAAGCTGCCCAGCCCCGGTTCGGACTCGACGGAGACGTCGCCGTCCATCAGGTTGACCAACTTCTCGCAGATCGCCAGCCCCAAACCGGTTCCCTGGAAGTGGCGCTGCACGCCGGTTCCCACCTGGAAGAACGGATCGAACAGGCGCGAGATTTCCTTCTCCGGGATACCGACGCCGGTATCGCGCACGCTGAACTCCAGGTAACTGCCGCGGGTGCAGACCTGCAGCACAATACAGCCGGTATCGGTGAACTTGATGGCGTTGTTCACCAGGTTGGACAGCACCTGCTGCAGCCGCACCGGATCGCCGAAAATGCGCTCCGGCACGTTCTGTTCGATAAAGCAGTACAGCCCCAGACGTTTCTTCACCACCAGCGGCAAATAGTTGCCGGCGATATGGGTGATCACCTCCAGGCAGGAGAACTCGCGCGGTTCGATCTTCAGCTGCTCGGACTCGATTTTGGAGAAATCGAGAATATCGCTGATGATTTTCAGCAGCAGGCCGGAAGAGTTATTCATCGCGTTGACCAGCCGATCGACCCCTTGCGGCAGCGCCTTGGTCTGCAGCAAATCGAGGTTGCCGATAATGCCGTACAGCGGCGTGCGCAACTCATGGCTGACGGTGGCCAGGAACATCGATTTGGACTGGCTGGCCTGCTCCGCCGCCGCCGCCATCTCCTGCAGCGACTCTTCCATCTTCACGCGCGCGCTGACGTCCACCAGTACGCAGATCGCCACCTCTTCGTTACGGTAGCGCGAGTGGACAAAGCTGATCTGCAGGTTGTTATTGTTGCTGGTCATCACATCGACGAAATTCGCCTGCTGTTCGCAAATGATGCGCGTAATGCGATCGCGATCTTCGTGGGTCAACAGGTTGATGTAGTTATGCGCCAGTTCGTTACTCAGGATATTGGTGCCGTCGCTGATACGCAGGATGCAGATGCCCACCGGCGCCGAGGCGACAATCTTGCGGTTGAACTGCTCGTGTTCTTCCAGACGGAAGGCGTTCTCCTCCGCCGGCAAGAACATCTTGCGCTCAAACAGCCAGGCCAGCGTGAACAGCACGATAGCCGATAACAGGTTCAGCAACAGCGCGTTGAGGATCAGCATCTTGAAGCGTTCCACCACGCTCTTCACCGGCAGCGCATAAACGATGCTCAATGACGAAGGCGGCAACGCTTTCTTCAGGATCAGGTCGCGGTAATTGTCGACATAGCCGAAGTAGGCATGATCTGCGGGATAGTGGTTAAGTGAGGCGGCATAGCGATCGCCGTCCGCCAGGCGCAGCACCGGCTCGTTATTCTCATCCAGCAGCGTGACGCCGATCGGCAGGCTGCCGGCGGTAACGAAATCTTCCAGCCGGACGGTTTGCTCGATGCCCAGCAGCGCCTCCAGCTTGTTGCCGATATAGAGAGGCGTCAGCACATACAGATAACCGATATCAGGCCGCTGTGCGCTGGGGCTAATCCAATACAGGTTGTTGTCTTTGTCCAGATTCTTGGCGTTGCGGTATTTCAGAATGCGCTCGTGCAGCAACTTCAGCATGTTTTCCCGGTTGGCGACCGCGTTGCCGCCGCCGAATTCCGCCAGACACAGGCTGTCGCCGCCGATGAAGAACACCCGGTTGAGATCGTAGGCCGCCACGAAGTTCTCTTTCCAATACTGGATCAGGCCGCTCAGCGAATCGAGTGAACTGCGGTAAGTGGCGCTCAGGGCGCAGTTAGACTCCGGATACAGCGGGTAGAATTGCGGTGGGCTGCCCTTGCCGGGGATCACGCCGCTGAACATGTCCATGCCGCTGACCGAACCGTTGAGGCGGTTTTCCGCCATGTACTTGATGTCGCGTATGATGTCGGCAGAATGGCGGATATAGCCCTGCGCCTGATCGAAATTGAGGTTGTACTCCTGGCGGATGTCCGATTCTTTCTGATGCAGGATATTCAGAATATAAAAGGTGGTGAGCAGCGCTCCCAACGACCACAGCAAAATCGCCAGCACCCGGAACAGATAGCGGGATATCTTCAGCGTAGTTCGAAAAGAGGCTAAGTATTTCAATCGGATACCATACGAAAGTCAGTGGCGGCGCGCGTTGTCGCCGGCGCGGCGGCCGGCGGCTCGGTGCGCCAATTAAACCATATAACTGAAAAAGGGCCTAGCATCGCTGCCAGGCCCTTTTGTCTCAGTGCATTACGGTGTCGGCATGCCGACGCCCTCACCTTGCTTAAACGTTGTCGTCGTCCATCGGCTCAGCCGCGTCGTCGCCATCGTCCAGCGGCGTGGTGTCTTCTTCCACCGCTTCCGCGCCCGGTTCCAGGCTGTCCAGCTCTTCGTCTTCCACCGGTTCGGCCACGCGCTGCAGACCGACGACGTTTTCGTCTTCCGCCGTGCGGATCAGCGTCACGCCCTGGGTGTTACGACCGACCACGCTGACTTCCGAAACGCGGGTACGCACCAGCGTGCCGGCATCGGTGATCATCATGATCTGATCGCTGGTTTCCACCTGCACCGCGCCGACCACCTGGCCGTTACGCTCGCTCACCTTGATGGAGATAACCCCCTGAGTGGCGCGTGACTTGGTCGGATACTCGGTCACCGCGGTGCGTTTACCGAAGCCGTTTTGCGTCACGGTCAGGATGTCGCCCTCGCCGCGCGGCACGATCAGTGAGATCACGCTGTCGCCTTCGCCGAGGTTGATGCCGCGCACGCCGGTCGCGGTACGGCCCATCGAACGCACCTGCGTTTCCGGGAAGCGCACCACTTTACCGTTGGCGGAGAACAACATCACTTCGTTGCTGCCGTCGGTCAGATCGACGCCGATCAGCTCGTCGCCCTCGTTGAGGTTGACGGCGATGATGCCGGCGCTGCGTGGGCGGCTGAACTCGGTCAGCGCAGTTTTCTTCACGGTACCGCTGGCGGTGGCCATGAACACGTGGCGCCCTTCTTCATACTCGCGCACCGGCAGAATGGCGGTGATACGCTCATCGGCTTCCAGCGGCAGCAGGTTGACGATTGGGCGACCGCGCGCGCCACGGCTGGCTTCAGGCAGTTGGTACACCTTCATCCAATACAGGCGGCCACGGCTGGAGAAGCACAGGATCGTATCGTGGGTGTTGGCCACCAGCAGGCGATCGATAAAGTCTTCTTCTTTAATACGCGCGGCGGACTTGCCTTTGCCGCCGCGGCGCTGCGCTTCATAGTCGGACAGCGGCTGATACTTCACGTAGCCCTGGTGAGACAGGGTCACCACCACGTCTTCCTGGTTGATCAGGTCTTCGATGTTGATGTCGGAAGTATTGGCGGTGATCTCGGTGCGGCGGCCGTCGTTGTACAGCTCTTTGACCGCCACCAGCTCTTCGCGGATCACTTCCATCAGGCGCTCTGGGCTTTCCAGAATAAAGATCAGCTCGGCGATAAAGTTGAGCAGCTCTTTATATTCGTCCAGCAGCTTTTCGTGCTCCAGGCCGGTCAGTTTCTGCAGGCGCAGATCCAGAATAGCCTGAGCCTGCTGCTCGGTCAGGTAGTATTTGCCGTCGCGGATGCCGAACTCCGGCTCCAGCCACTCAGGGCGAGCGGCGTCGTCACCGGCGCGTTCCAGCATGGCGCTGACGTTGCCCAGATCCCACGGCTGAGCCACCAGCGCGACTTTCGCTTCCGCCGGCGTCGGCGCACGGCGAATCAGCTCGATGATCGGATCGATGTTAGCCAACGCGATAGCCAGCGCTTCCAGGATATGGGCGCGGTCACGGGCCTTGCGCAGTTCGAAGATGGTGCGGCGGGTGACCACTTCGCGGCGGTGGCGCACGAAGGCTTCGAGGATATCTTTCAGGTTCAGCAGCTTAGGCTGCCCCTGATGCAGCGCGACCATGTTGATGCCGAAGGTGACCTGCAGCTGCGTCAGCGCATACAGGTTGTTCAGCACCACTTCGCCGACCGCGTCGCGTTTGACTTCGATCACGATGCGCATGCCGTCTTTATCGGACTCGTCACGCAGCGCGCTGATGCCTTCTACGCGTTTTTCTTTCACCAGCTCGGCGATCTTCTCGATCAGACGCGCCTTGTTCACCTGATACGGGATTTCGTGAACGATGATGGTTTCGCGCCCGGTCTTGGCGTCGGCTTCCACTTCCGCGCGCGCGCGCAGGTAGACTTTGCCGCGCCCGGTGCGGTAGGCCTCTTCAATGCCGCGGCGGCCGTTGATGATCGCCGCCGTCGGGAAGTCCGGCCCCGGGATGTGTTCCATCAGCCCTTCGATGCTGATGTTTTCATCGTCGATATAGGCCAGGCAGCCGTTGACGACTTCCGCCAGGTTGTGCGGCGGAATATTGGTGGCCATGCCCACGGCGATGCCCGACGAGCCGTTGACCAGCAGGTTCGGGATCTTGGTCGGCATGACGGCCGGGATCTGCTCGGTGCCATCATAGTTAGGCACGAAGTCGACGGTTTCTTTTTCCAGATCCGCCAACAGTTCGTGAGCAATCTTGGACATGCGCACTTCGGTATAACGCATCGCCGCCGCGGAGTCGCCGTCGACGGAACCGAAGTTACCCTGGCCGTCCACCAGCATGTAGCGCAGTGAAAACGGCTGAGCCATACGCACGATAGTGTCGTAAACCGCGCTGTCACCGTGCGGGTGATATTTACCGATCACGTCCCCGACGACACGGGCCGATTTCTTGTATGGTTTATTCCAGTCGTTACCCAATACGCTCATCGCGTACAGAACGCGGCGGTGAACCGGCTTCAGTCCATCACGAACATCTGGCAGCGCACGTCCGACAATAACGGACATCGCATAGTCCAGATACGAGTTTTTCAACTCGTCTTCGATGTTTACCGGTGTGATTTCTCTGGCAAGGTCGCTCATGGAGCTGCTATCCCTCTACTAATGATTCATCTGCCCGCTGCCATAGTGGCAAAGGTGTAAAACTATATCACAAAGCACGCTTTACGGGAAAATAACCGCCGCTGTTTCACGGAAATTGTGCAGATAAGTGCGCTAAAAACGCATCGGCACAGACGATGCCGCGCCGGAACATGTATAATCCGCGCAACGAGAACAAGGAGCCAGACAAGCCCATGAACGCAGAATCATCCAGCCGAGTGCAAAACGTTGACCACCAGGAAATCGCCAAGTTCGAGGCCGTCGCCTCCCGCTGGTGGGATCTGGAAGGCGAGTTCAAACCGCTGCACCGCATCAACCCGCTGCGCCTGAACTACATCATGCAGCACGCCGGCGGCATTTTTGACAAGCAGGTGCTCGACGTGGGCTGCGGCGGCGGCATTCTGGCGGAGAGCATGGCGCGCGAAGGCGCCAAGGTAACCGGGCTGGACATGGGCGCGGAGCCGCTGCAGGTCGCCCGGCTGCACGCGCTGGAAAGCGGCATGGACGTCACCTATGTGCAGGAGACGGTGGAAAGCCACGCTCAGGCCAACCCGCAGCGCTACGACGTGGTCACCTGCATGGAGATGCTGGAGCACGTGCCGGATCCGGCCTCGGTGGTGCGCGCCTGCGCCCAACTGGTGAAACCGGGCGGCCACGTGTTCTTCTCCACCATCAACCGCAACACCAAAGCCTGGCTGATGGCGGTGATCGGCGCGGAGTACGTGCTGAAGATGGTGCCGCAGGGCACCCACGATCATAAGAAGTTTATTCGCCCTTCCGAACTGATCGGCTGGGTCGACGGCACGCCGCTGCGCGAAAAGCACATGATCGGCCTGCATTACAACCCGATCACCGATCATTTCAAGCTTGGGCGCAACGTTGACGTGAACTACATGGTGCACACCCAGCACGAAGGCTGAGCGCTGTAAACCGCGCCGGCCCTGCGTTATCGGGGTTCGGCGCCAACGCGGTGTTAGGAAAAATACCTAATTTCCGCGACTTCGATCAAAATCGTGGTTGTAGACAGTTTTTTAGAATATTAAATCAGATCAATATGCCGTTTTTTTCTAACGTTTAATAAAGCGCCAAACGATCGGTTTTTTCAGTTTTTCAGTAAAATCTGATCTCGCTTATTGACAAGCTTGTCGCGCCAGTCACGGCGCGCACTGCGAACGGCAAGTTACATTTCACCCCCAAGTTATCCACAAATTAGGCCGGTTTTGTTCACTTGCAAACGCCGTTTTTTCTCACTATCTTGTTACCTCACCGACATACAACCCCTATATATAGTGTTTACATACTGAGCAGAGCGACTACACTTCTGCTTAGGGGCACCATACGGACAGGTAAAACACCACATGAACCAAAGTCTGCTTGTAACTAAACGCGATGGCCGTAAAGAGCGCATCAACCTCGACAAAATCCACCGGGTCATCGATTGGGCCGCAGAAGGATTGCACAACGTCTCGGTTTCTCAAGTAGAGTTGCGTTCCCACATTCAGTTTTATGACGGCATCAAAACCGCCGACATTCACGAAACCATCATCAAAGCCGCTGCCGATCTGATCTCCCGCGATGCGCCGGACTATCAGTACCTGGCCGCTCGCCTGGCGATCTTCCACCTGCGCAAAAAGGCTTACGGCCAATTCGAGCCGCCGAAGCTGCACGCTCACGTGACGCGCATGGTCGAGATGGGCAAATACGATAAACATCTGCTGGAAGACTACAGCGCTGAAGAGTTCGAGCAGATGGACTCCTTTATCGATCACTGGCGCGACATGAACTTCTCTTATGCCGCCGTCAAGCAGTTGGAAGGCAAGTATCTGGTGCAGAACCGCGTCAGCGGCGAGATCTACGAAAGCGCCCAGTTCCTGTACATGCTGGTGTCCGCGTGCCTGTTCTCCAACTACCCGCGTGAAACTCGCCTGGACTACGTCAAACGTTTCTACGACGCGATTTCCACCTTCAAGATTTCGCTGCCTACGCCGATCATGTCAGGCGTGCGCACCCCAACCCGTCAGTTCAGCTCCTGTGTGCTGATCGAGTGCGGCGACAGCCTGGACTCCATCAACGCCACCTCCAGCGCCATTGTGAAATACGTTTCGCAACGCGCCGGCATCGGCATCAACGCCGGCCGCATCCGCGCGCTGGGCAGCCCGATCCGTGGCGGGGAAGCTTTCCATACCGGCTGCATTCCGTTCTACAAACACTTCCAGACCGCTGTCAAATCCTGCTCGCAGGGCGGCGTGCGCGGTGGCGCGGCAACGCTGTTCTACCCGATGTGGCACCTGGAAGTGGAAAGCCTGCTGGTGCTGAAAAACAACCGCGGCGTTGAAGGCAACCGCGTGCGCCACATGGACTACGGCGTGCAGTTGAACCGTCTGATGTACCAGCGCCTGATCAAAGGCGAAGACATCACCTTGTTCAGCCCGTCCGACGTGCCGGGGCTGTATGACGCATTCTTCGCCGATCAGGACGAATTCGAGCGCCTGTACACCCAGTACGAGAAAGACGACAGCATTCGCCAGAAGCGCGTGAAAGCGGTTGAGCTGTTCTCGCTGATGATGCAAGAGCGCGCCTCTACCGGCCGCATCTACATCCAGAACGTCGACCACTGCAACACCCACAGCCCGTTCGATCCGCAGATCGCGCCGGTGCGTCAGTCCAACCTGTGCCTGGAAATCGCCCTGCCGACCAAGCCGCTGGAAGACGTCAACGACGAGAACGGCGAAATTGCGCTGTGCACCCTGTCCGCCTTCAACCTGGGCGCGATCGACAGCCTGGACGATCTGGAAGAGCTGGCGACCCTGGCGGTGCGTTCACTCGACGCCCTGCTGGATTATCAGGATTATCCGATCAAGGCCGCGCACCGTGGCGCGATGGGGCGTCGCACCCTGGGCATTGGCGTGATCAACTTCGCCTATTACCTGGCGAAGAACGGCGTGCGCTACTCCGATGGCAGCGCCAACAACCTGACCCACAAAACGTTCGAAGCCATTCAGTACTACCTGCTGAAAGCCTCCAACCGCCTGGCTCAGGAACAAGGCGCTTGCCCGTGGTTCAAAGAAACCACCTATTCGCAGGGCATCCTGCCGATCGACACCTACAAGAAAGACCTGGATGCGATCTGCAACGAACCGCTGCACTACGACTGGGAAACCCTGCGTAAAGAGATCCAGGAAACCGGTCTGCGCAACTCGACGCTGTCCGCCCTGATGCCGTCGGAAACCTCTTCGCAGATTTCCAACGCCACCAACGGCATCGAGCCGCCGCGCGGCCACATCAGCATCAAGGCGTCGAAAGACGGCATCCTGCGCCAGGTAGTGCCGGAGTATGAGCGTCTGAAAGACAACTACGAGCTGCTGTGGGAAATGCCGAGCAACGACGGCTATCTGCAGCTGGTGGGGCTGATGCAGAAATTCATCGACCAGTCGATTTCGGCCAACACCAACTACGATCCGACCCGCTTCCCGGGCGGCAAGGTGCCGATGAAGCAGCTGTTGAAAGACCTGCTCACCACCTACAAGTTCGGCGTGAAAACGCTGTACTACCAAAACACCCGCGACGGTGCGGAAGACGCCCAGGAAGATTTGCAGCCTGCCAAGGCCGGCGATGACGACTGCGAAAGCGGCGCCTGCAAGATCTAAAGTTTGACCTAGCGGGCCGGAATTTTCCGGCCCCTTCATTTAGCCACGTTACGATGGATTCAGGCTTATGGCTTACACCACTTTTTCTCAGACCAAAAACGACCAGCTGCAAGAGCCGATGTTCTTCGGCCAATCGGTAAACGTTGCGCGTTTCGACCAGCAAAAGCATGAAATCTTCGAAAAACTGATCGAAAAACAGCTCTCCTTCTTCTGGCGCCCGGAAGAGGTTGACGTCTCTCGCGATCGCATCGATTATCAGGCGCTGCCGGAGCACGAGAAGCACATCTTCATCAGCAACCTGAAGTATCAGACCCTGCTTGACTCCATTCAGGGCCGCAGCCCGAACGTCGCCCTGCTGCCGCTGATCTCGATCCCTGAACTGGAAACCTGGGTGGAAACCTGGTCGTTCTCCGAGACCATCCACTCCCGTTCCTACACCCACATCATCCGCAACATCGTCAACGATCCGGCGCTGGTGTTCGACGACATCGTCACCAACGAAGAGATCAAGAAGCGCGCGAAAGACATTTCCGGCTACTACGACGATCTGATCGAGATGACCAGCTACTATCACCTGCTGGGTGAAGGCACCCACCAGGTGAACGGTAAAACCGTCACCGTCAATCTGCGTGCGCTGAAGAAGCAGCTGTACCTGTGCCTGATGAGCGTGAACGCGCTGGAAGCGATCCGTTTCTACGTCAGCTTTGCCTGCTCCTTCGCGTTCGCCGAGCGCGAATTGATGGAAGGCAACGCCAAGATCATCAAACTGATCGCCCGCGACGAAGCGCTGCACCTGACCGGTACCCAGCACATGCTGAACCTGATGCGTTCCGGCGCCGACGATCCTGAAATGGCAGAGATCGCCGAGGAGTGCCAGCAAGAGTGCTACGATCTGTTCGTGCTGGCCGCCCAGCAGGAGAAAGAGTGGGCGGAATACCTGTTCCGCGACGGCTCGATGATTGGCCTGAACAAAGACATCCTGTGCCAGTATGTGGAATACATCACCAATATCCGCATGCAGGCGGTCGGCCTCGGTCTGCCGTTCGAAACCCGCTCCAACCCGATCCCGTGGATCAACGCCTGGTTGGTGTCCGACAACGTGCAGGTAGCGCCGCAGGAAGTGGAAGTGAGCTCCTACCTGGTTGGCCAGATCGACTCGGAGATCAACGCCGACGACCTGAGCGACTTCGAACTGTAAGCGATGGCGACGCCAACCGTAACGCTGCGCGCCGCCGGCACGCAGCTCTCTTGCCCCAACAGTGAAAACTGCCTGCTCGACGTGCTGGAGCTGCACGACGTGCAGGTGGAGTACCAATGCCGCTCCGGTTATTGCGGCGCCTGCCGCCTGAAGCTGGTGAAAGGCGAAGTGGCCTACCGCCAACAGCCGCTGGCGTTTATCAACGCCGGCGAGATCCTGCCCTGCTGCTGCATGCCGCTGACGGATATCGAGCTGGAAATTTAACGTCGGGTGCCGGAAACCGCGCCTGGAGACCAGAAGGCGGGGTTGCCCCCGCCCTAGTATTACCGCTTCACCTCACACGCCAACCTGATCAGGATAGTGATATTTTCCTGGTAGATTTTCAGCTCGCACAGCGAGTCTCTTATCATCCAGATAAATAACAAAACCGTAATACATACAACGGTTAGCGAGTGAAACACATGCCTTAAGCGCATGCTTGCCTCCTTGCTGTGAAGGGGCTACCATAACGGTGTCTAGGCGTTAGGGCAGCCCCATTCTGATTGAGAGTCAGTCTGGGGCTTTCATCTATCCGCCTTGTCACACAATGCCCAAGACGAACAGTCTCAAGCACCCGTCAAGAGAGTAACAGCATTCCCTCACCGCGAATATCCCCTATAAGATTATGATTAATCAGGGATATATAACTATCCTCAAAGTATTTCGCTTAGCGCTCCTTTCCCGCCGATGCGGTAAAATAACGCGCCGGAGAATCGCCGAAGGCTTTGCGAAACATGGCGATAAAGTTGCTCGGCGAGGCATACCCCAGCGCTTCCGCGATCTGCAGCACCGTTTCGCCTTCGGCCAACTTCGCCAATGCATATGACAACCGGGCCTGCTGGCGCCACTGGGCAAAACTCAACCCCGTCTCGCCGATCATCAGCCGCCGCAGGGTACGCGGCGACATCGCCCCCCATTCAGCCCACGCCTCCAGTGAACGTTCGCTCCCCGGTTGCGCCAGCAAGGCCTGCAGAACGCCGGCCAGGCGCGGATGGGACGACATCGGTAAATACAGCGGCTCCGTCGGCGCCTGACGTATCTCATCCCGCATCACCTGCGCCATACGATCCTGCTCCAGGGTAAGCGCGCAGCGTTTATCCCAGCCTTCCGCACGCTGAGCCAGCGCCTGCAGCACGGCGCTGATGCCGATAACGCAAGGTGTATTCGACAGCTCGTGGCAGGCCTCCGGCGCCAGCAGCAAACTCCAGCCGCTCAGCGCGCCGCAGACCTGTACCCGGTGCTCCGTCGCCGGCGGGATCCAACCCGCCCGCTGAGGCGGCAGCACCCAATCGCCCTGCGCCGTGCGTACATGCAACAAGCCGCTTTCGACGCACAGCAACTGCCCGCGCACATGCTGATGCCAGTCGTATTCTCGCGTGCCCAACCGATACTCCCGGCCTGCCGCATCGCGGCCGCCAAGCGCGATAAGCCAGGGGCCCGCGGACCATTCGCTGCAGTCAGCGTCGAGGGCGTGAAGGTTCGCATTCATATTGGCCACTAATCACTATTTTTAGTCCAGATACCGTTATACCAACCTTTTCCTGCGCCGACATAATGAAATGCTTCCGGCCGCGACCGTCTGTGGCCACTGTTTCACGAGGGAATATGATGACAACACTCAGCATTGGCATTATCGGCGCAGGGCCCGGCGGCCTGTGTCTGGCTCAGGGACTGCGCCGCTTCGGCATCCACGCCACGGTATTTGAACGCGACGCCACACCGCAGGCGCGCGATCAGGGCTACCGGCTGCGCATCGATCCGTCGGGCCAGCAGGCGCTGGCCGCCTGCCTGCCGCCGGCACACTACCGGTTGCTCTGCGCCGGCAGCGCGCAAAACAGCGGCGAGAGCAATCTATGGGATCCGCAGCTTGCCCCGCTCACCAGCCGACGCCCCGAGCACTGGTTGCCCTCCAGCCAGCGCCAAACGCAAGAACCGAGCGGCGATCTCGGCATTCATCGCCAAACGCTGCGCGAGATCCTGCTTGCCGGCCTGCAAGACCAGGTGCGCTTCGGCCATACCTTGCGTGAATTTGCACAAACGCCGCAGGGTGTGGAACTGCAGTTCGCCAACGGCGAACACGTGCGGGTCGATGTGCTGATCGCCGCCGACGGCGTCAACTCGCTGGTGCGGCGGCGCTGCCTGCCCGAGGCGGGGCCCGAAGACAGCGGCGCGGTCACCCTTTACGGTAAAACGCCGCTCGATGCGGCGACCCGGGCCCAATTGGCCCCCGAGCTGCTGAACGGCGTATCGGTGATCTTCGCCGACGGCGTGTCGCTGGTGGTTGAACCGATGCGCTTTCAGGCCCCCATGGCGCAGCTGGCGGCCGACTACGCACCCGATTGCCGCCTCTCACCGGTCGACGACTATCTCTATTGGGCCTGTATCGGATCGGCTGGGCGTCTCGGCGGGCCGGTGCGAACTGAGGGAACCGCTGCGCTGCAGGCGCGCGTACGGCATATCTCGCAGGGATGGGCGCCCGCCTTGCAAACGGCGTTAGCGCTGGCGGATCCCCTGTCGCTCAGCGTGCGGACGGTGCAGGTTACGGCGGCGATGCCAGAATGGCACAGCGAACGCATCGCCTTTCTCGGCGACGCCGTGCACGCCATGAGCCCGGCGGGTGGACTCGGCGCCAACACCGCGCTGGTAGACGCCGCCAGCCTGGCGGCGCATCTGACGCACTCAGGCAGCGCCGCGCAGGCGCTCAGGAACTACGGTACAGAGCTGCAAACGCGAGGCGCGGCGGCAATACGTCTTTCACGCCTGGCGTCCGAACGGCTACAACAAAACAGTGAGGCAGACAACTCAGCGCCATGAGCGTCACTCGATAATGTCCACCACCTCCAGCCAGGCGTTTTTACCGCACGCCTGGCCCCCATTCAGCCAGCGGCGCAGCATATCCAACGCCAGCATCGCGACCGACTCCTGCCGCAGCCGCAGGCCGTGGCGCGACGCGCGATAACTCACGGTCTGGCCAATGCCGCCGCGCGGCGTGTGCAGCGCAATGCTCACCTGCTCATCGCGCATGGCGCTGACCGCCAACGCCAACGGTGCACCGGTCAATTCCGCCAGCGAGCGGGCGCGCGCCAGCGTCGTTTCCAGCGTTTCGATGCAGTGCGCCGGCAGCAGCTCGCCACCCGCCAGCGGCGCCCCTTCGCTCTGCAGCTGCAGATTGATCAAACCGCCGCTGAACTGCTCGCTCAACGCCAGCTTCAGCCCTTGCTGATTCAGCCGCTGCGTCAGCGTCGCCGGCAACCCGTCGGTGCCTTCAAAGATGCAGTTGTCCCCCGCCACTTCGCGCACGCGTCGCCAGGCCAGCTCCATCTCCGCACGCCGGCTTTCCGGCCCGGTCAGCTTCAGTTCGATGATCGGGCTGGAGGAACGGTAACCCAACACCACATCCGGCGGCAGCGGCAGGCCGTCCAGCTCGGCGGCCAGATCGCTCTCGGAGGTGCCGAAGGTGGTCAGGCGCAGGCACAGCGGCGGCGGCGGCAAGGTGAAGCGCTGGCGCAGACGCGGCACGATCTGCTGTTCGACCATCACTTTGAATTCCGACGGCACGCCGGGGGTGAAGAACATCAGGCATTGGTTCAGCTGCAGCGCGAACCCGCAGGCGGTGCCTACCGGGTTATCCAGCATTTCCGCGTTGGCCGGGATCTGCGCCTGCTTGCGGTTGGAAGGGGCCATCGGCCGCCCGCGCTCGGCGAAATAGGCTTCCATGCGCGCCAACCAGTCAGCCCGTTCGACCAGCTCTACGCCGCTGGCTTTCGCGGCGGCCAGCGCGCTGAGATCGTCGCTGGTCGGCCCCAGGCCGCCGTTGACGATCAACACATCGGCGATGTGGCTGCGTTCCTGCAGGATCTCGATCAACGCAGAGAGGCTGTCCCCGACCGTTTCACGCCCGCTCATCGGCACGCCCTGCTGGAACAGGTAGTCCGCCAGCCAGGCGGCGTTGGTATCAATAATTTGCCCGTGCAGCACCTCATCGCCGGTGCTGAGCATATCCACCCTTAACATTGATCTCTCCCACATTTTTTGGTCATTCCACTATAGAAGCCCGTAAATAACTTTTCACTAGCCGCCTGCGGATAATTTCAGCCATGGGTTCGTTTCTCATGCGCCATGCAGCCCGCCGCAATGTAAACATTACTGTACATCATGCGTAACGTCAGTTTGACACAAATTAGGGCTTCCACTATCCTGCCATCCTCATAAATCGTTACCTATAATTTTCAAAATCTTTCGGCTGGTAGAGAAAAAACGTGAAGAATCGCACTCTTGGCAGTGTTTTTATCGTGGCGGGCACCACCATTGGCGCCGGGATGCTGGCGATGCCGCTGGCGGCGGCCGGCGTCGGCTTCGGCGTCACGCTGGCCTTACTGGTCGGGCTGTGGCTGTTGATGTGTTACACCGCGCTGCTGCTGGTAGAGGTTTACCAGCATGAACAGGCGGATACCGGTCTGGGTACCCTCGCCAAACGTTATCTCGGCGGCGGCGGCCAGTGGCTGACCAGCTTCAGCATGATGTTCCTGATGTACGCCCTCACCGCCGCCTACATTAGCGGCGCCGGCGAATTGCTCGCCACCAGCATCAGCCAATGGACGTCACAGGACTTCCCGGTGTCGCTCGGCGTCCTGCTGTTCACCCTGGTGGCCGGCGGCGTGGTGTGCATCGGCACCCACTCGGTCGACTTGTTCAACCGCATCCTGTTCAGCGCCAAAGTGGTGTTTCTGGTGGTGATGCTCGGCCTGATGTTGCCGAATATCCACCAAACCAACCTGATGACGTTGCCGCTGGAGCAAGGCCTGGCGCTGTCGGCCATTCCGGTGATCTTCACCTCCTTCGGTTTCCACGGCAGCGTGCCGAGCATCGTCAACTACATGGGCGGCAACATTCGCAAACTGCGCTGGGTGTTTATCATCGGCAGCGCCATCCCGCTGATGGCCTATATCTTCTGGCAGCTGGCGACGCTGGGCAGCATCAGCTCCGACACCTTCGTCGGCATTCTGGCGCAGCAGGCCGGACTGAACGGCCTGTTGCAAGCGGTGCGCGACGCGGTGGCTTCGCCGCACGTTGAACTGGCGGTGCACCTGTTCGCCGATCTCGCGCTGGCGACCTCGTTCCTCGGCGTCGCGCTCGGGCTGTTCGATTTCCTGGCCGACCTGTTCAAGCGGCAAGATAACGTGCGTGGCCGCCTGCAAACCGGCGCCATCACCTTCCTGCCGCCGCTGGCCTTCGCGCTGTTCTACCCTCGCGGCTTCGTGCTGGCGTTGGGTTTCGCCGCCATCGCCCTGTCGGTGCTGGCGCTGCTGCTGCCTTCGCTGTTGGTGTGGAAAACCCGCCAAAAGCATCAGGCGCAGTATCGCGTCTGGGGCGGTACCCCTGCGCTGGCGCTGGTGTTTGTCTGCGGGGTAACGGTGATCGCCATTCAACTGGGCATCGCCAGCGGCATGCTGCCGACGGTCGGGTAAGCGACGAAAGACAAGAAATGATAAAGAAAAAGGGGCCGCAATGGCCCCTTTTTGCTGAGCGTCAGAAGCTCAGCCCTACGCCGACATAAGGGCCATCGGCCAGGGTGTTGTCGCGACGCCCGTCTTTGCCTTCCATCTGCATGTAACGGTAGCCCACGTCCACGCTCAGCGGACGGAACTTCCAGCGCAGGCCGCCGCTGGCTTCGTTATAGGCCTTCACGCCGCTGGTGAAAGACTCAGGGGCAAAGTAACCTTCGCCGTGCAGGCTGAAGTAACGGTTAATTTCCCACTCCAGGCCGCCGCCCAGCGCCACCGCCCCGCCGCTCTTCCCGTCTTTCGGGCTGAGGTACAGCGCTTTGGCGCCCACGGTCGCCGTCAACGGCCCCAGCGGCACGCCGAAGTTCAACCCCACGCTGCCGACGTTGCCGTCATGGTCGCTGCGCGCCCAGTTGCCGGTCAGGCCCAGACCTGAAGAGCCGGTGCTCATGCCAACGCCCAGGTTGGTGTAGTGCTGCCCGGCTTCGCCCGACACGCTGATGGCGTTCGCCGCGCCGGTCACCAACAGCAATCCTGCCGCGCACGCGACCCAAGTCTTTTTCATCATCTTTCCCTCTGGTTTGTCATCCGTACCGAATGATCGAATCAACGCATAATAATAACGTCACGAGTCTATACCAAAGCTCAATGCGTATTTAAGGGATAAAAGCGAAAAAATTCTTCAATAATCAAATAAATGTAAATATTTGCAAACAACAATCTATATTCGTCAAGGCGATGCCAACGATAACCGAGACCTATTTGCCGTCGCTCGGCAATAGGGCTACAACTAGTAGTGGCTTTGACCGAGGTCAGGGGAAGAAGCCCCGCCAAAGGACTATGCTGATGAACGCTTAAACCGCCCGAGTCTTTACTTAAATGCACTACGATAAGGAGCAAGTGATGAGCAAGAAAGGACTGACCACCGCAGCCGGCGCCCCGGTTGTCGATAACAATAACGTGATCACCGCAGGCAAACGCGGCCCGATGCTGTTGCAGGACGTGTGGTTCCTGGAAAAACTGGCCCACTTCGACCGTGAAGTCATCCCCGAGCGCCGCATGCATGCCAAGGGATCCGGCGCCTACGGCACCTTTACCGTCACCCACGACATCACCCGCTACACCCGCGCCAAGATCTTCTCCGAAATCGGTAAGCAGACCGACATGTTTATCCGCTTCTCCACCGTCGCCGGTGAACGCGGCGCCGCCGACGCCGAACGCGACATTCGCGGCTTCGCCATGAAGTTCTATACCGAAGAAGGCAACTGGGATTTGGTGGGTAACGATACGCCGGTGTTCTATCTGCGCGATCCGCTGAAATTCCCCGATCTCAACCACGTGGTGAAACGCGATCCGCATACCAACCTGCGCAACCCGGTCTACAAGTGGGACTTCTTCTCCCACCTGCCGGAATCACTGCACCAGCTGACCATCGACTTCAGCGATCGCGGTATTCCGAAGTCCTACCGCCACATGCACGGCTTCGGCAGCCACACCTTCAGCTTTATCAATGCCGCCAACGAGCGCTTCTGGGTGAAATTCCACTTCCGCTGCGAACAAGGCATTGAAAACCTGATGGATGAAGAAGCGGAAGCGATCATCGCCAAGGATCGCGAAAGCTCACAGCGCGATCTGTTCGAGGCGATCAAACGCGGCGACTTCCCGCGCTGGAAGCTGCAAATTCAGATCATGCCGGAACACGAGGCCTCGCAGACGCCCTATAACCCATTCGATCTGACCAAGGTGTGGCCGCACGGCGACTACCCGCTGATCGACGTCGGTTATTTCGAGCTGAACCGCAATCCCGACAACTACTTCTCCGAGGTCGAGCAGGTGGCGATGAACCCCGCCAACGTGGTGCCGGGCATCAGTTTCTCGCCGGATAAAATGCTGCAGGGCCGTCTGTTCTCCTATGGCGATGCGCACCGCTACCGTCTGGGCGTCAACCACCACCAGATCCCGGTGAACGGCGCCAAGTGCCCGTTCCACAACTACCATCGCGACGGCGCGATGCGCGTGGACGGCAACAGCGGCAATGGCGCCACCTACGAACCAAACAGCTTCGGCCTGTTCCAGGAGCAGCCGGACTTCAGCGAACCACCGCTGAGCATTGAGGGCGCGGCCGACCACTGGAACCATCGTGAAGACGACGATTACTACAGCCAGCCGCGCGCGCTGTTCAACCTGCTGAGCGCCGAAGAGCACCAGCGCATGTTCACCCGCATCGCCGGCGAACTGTCGCAGGTGCCGGAACAGATCCAGCGCCGTCAGGTCGAGCTGTTCACCAAGGTGCACCCGGACTACGGCGCCGGCGTCGCCAAGGCGTTGGGGCTGAAATAACCTTCTGCAGCCATCCACTCAGCCGCCCTTTCGGGCGGCTTTTTTATGCCTGGGAGAGACGCTGCGCCACCCACTGCTGCAACTGGCGGCGCGAAATCTTGATGCCGCCGTTTTTCAGTTCCTCGGGCAACGGGAGCAACGCCACCGGGCGTTGGAAATTGGCCAGCTGGTTCTGCGACCAGGCGAGCAGTGCCCCCAACGACAGCGCCGGATCGCCGTCGATCACCGCCACCGGCCGCTGGCCGAACTCAGCATCCGCCATCGGCACCACAAACGCCTGCGTGATCTGCGGGTGCGCCGCCAGCACGCGTTCGATATCCTCGGGCTGCACCCCTTCGCCGCCGCTGAAAAACAGGTTGTCCAGCCGGCCGAGAATGCGCAGTTCCCCCTCCTCCATCACGCCGCGATCGCGGGTCGCGAACCAGCCCTGCTCATCGGCCAACGGCTGCAGATGCCCATGACGCCAGTAGCCGAGCGCCAGGCTGTCGGCGCGGATCCAGACCTCTTCGTCGACCAGTTTTACTTCGCGGCCGCCGAGCGGCAGGCCGACGCCCGGCCGCGCATCGGCGCGCTTGGCGCACACCGTGGAGGCCAGTTCGGTCAGCCCGTAGCCGCACCAGCAGCGGATCCCCGCCGCCTCCGCCCGTTCGGTCAGCTCCACCGGGATCATCGCGCCGCCGAGCAGCACCGCTTTCAACGTCATGCCCGTCAGCGGTTGCGCCAACAGCCGCCAGAGCTGCGTCGGCACCAGCGAGGCGTGCGTGCAGCCAGCCAATGCCTCGGCCAGCGGGTGCATCTCGCGCACCGCCAACCGCGCACCCGCCGCCAGCCAGCGCCAGACGATGCCCTGACCGGAGACGTGAAACAGCGGCAGTGACAACAGCCAGCAATCCTCGCGTTGAAAATCCATCAGCTGCAACACCCCGGCGGCGCTGGCCAGATGATTGGCGTAGCTGTGCGCCGCCGCCTTCGGCATGCCGCTGGAACCGGAAGTCAACGTCAGCGTCGCCAGACGCTGCGCATCCCACGTCGGCAGGTCTGGCCAACGCGGCTCGGTCGAGGGCGGCGTCAATCGAATCACCTCTTCCGGCAGCGCCGGCAACGAGTCCGGGCCGAAGACAAAGGTCATATCCAATTCCGGCAACAGCTGCGCCAGCAGCGGCGTCGGCAAGGCGGGATTGAGCGGCAACAGGCGCGCGCCACATTGCAGCAGCGCCAGATAGGCCAGCAGCAGCGGATAGCTGTTTTTACCGCACAGCGCCACGCCGCAGCCCGGTTCAACGCCCTGATGCTGGAAATCCGCCGCCAGCTCATCCACCTGGCTTTGCAACGCCAGCCAGCTCAGCGGCCGTTCGCCGAGCAACAGCGCCGTCGCCTGCGGCTGAAGGCGCGCCCAGTGCCGCCACGGCCAATCGCTTAACCGCGCCATAGACACTCCAGCGCCGAAACATCCAGCAGCGGCAACGCGCTGCCCGGCCACGGGCGCAGCACCTGCGCCTTCATCAACCCCAGCGTGTCCAGCCCCGGCACGGTGTCCGGCGTCAGCCAATGGGCGATGCGCGCCAGCTGGGTCAACCCCAGGCTGGATTCGAGGCTGGAACTGATCACCGCCGTCAGGCCCGCCGCGTGCGCCTGCGCCACCAGCGTCTGGCAACGCGCCAGGCTGCCGACCAGCGTCGGTTTGATCACGATGGCCGCTACGCCCGGCTCGGCCTGCACCACAAAATCCGCCTCGCGCACGCTCTCATCCCAGGCGATGGCAATGCCGGTCGCCCGGGCGAAATCACGCGATTCATCACGGGTCTTGCAGGGCTCCTCTAAAAAAGCGATGCGATCGCGCCACGCTGGGTTGACGTATTTGGCGAAGCCGTCGGCCTTGGCGCGGCTCCAACTGCGGTTGGCATCCAGCCGCAGCCGCAGATCCGGCAGCGCCTCCAGCAGCACGTTGACGATCATGCCGTCCCGCACCGCCTCATACAGCCCCACCTTCACCTTGGCGACTTTCTCGCCCGGCAAGGCGCTCAATGTCTCGAACAGCTCGTCCGGATCGCCGGTACACAGCGGCGCCTTGCGGAAATCCGCCTGCGTCGGCAAGCGCTGCTCCAGCTCGGCCTGCGCACAGCTGAGCCCAAAGGCCACCGAGGGCAGCTCGCTGTCATCCGGTTCGTTGCCCGCCAGCCACGCCTGCAGCCAGTCCAACGCGGCCTGTTCGGCCTGCACCAACGTTTCCTGGCTGAATTCCGGCAGCGGCGCGATCTCGCCCCAACCTTCACGCTCGCCCTGACGCAGCTGCACCACCCATCCGTCACGCGTTTTCAACCGCTGATTGCGCAGCACCACGCCCGCCTCCATCGGCAGGCTGTAACGGTATAGCGCCGCGCTGCGGTTTGCCCCGCTCATTACGGGTTACGCTTGAATTTGCTGAAATCCGGCTGGCGCTTCTCGTTGAAGGCGTTGCGCCCTTCCTGCCCTTCGTCGGTCATGTAGAACAGCATGGTGGCGTTGCCCGCCAGCTCCTGCAAACCGGCCTGGCCGTCGCAGTCGGCATTCAGCGCCGCCTTCAGGCAGCGCAGCGCCATCGGGCTGTTCTGCAGCATTTCGCGGCACCAGCGCACCGTCTCTTTTTCCAGATCGGCCAGCGGCACCACGGTATTGACCAGCCCCATGTCCAGCGCGGCGGCGGCGTCGTACTGGCGGCACAGGAACCAGATTTCGCGCGCCTTCTTCTGGCCGACGATGCGCGCCATGTAAGACGCCCCCCAGCCGCCGTCGAACGAGCCCACTTTCGGGCCGGTCTGGCCGAAGATGGCGTTATTCGCCGCGATGGTCAGATCGCACATCATGTGCAACACGTGGCCGCCGCCGATCGAATAGCCGGCCACCATCGCCACCACCGGTTTCGGGCAGGTGCGGATCTGGCGCTGGAAGTCCAGCACGTTGAGGTGGTGTACGCCGCTGTCGTCGCGATAGCCGCCGTAGTCGCCGCGCACTTTCTGATCGCCGCCGGAGCAGAAGGCCTTATCGCCGGCACCGGTCAGAATAATGACGCCGATGCCGTCGTCGTAACGGGCGTTGGCCAGCGCGTCGAGCATCTCTTTGACCGTTTGCGGGCGAAACGCATTGCGCACCTGCGGCCGGTTGATGGTGATTTTGGCGATGCCGTCGGCGGACTTGTGATACAGAATGTCTTCGAAATCGCCGGTGCAATCCTGCCAGGCGATGGCGGCATACAGCTGTTCTTCATTCGGATAAAGCATGTTCGGTTCCTTTAACCAGGGTTAACGAGAAAGGTCTGCAGCTCGGCGACGAAATCCTGCGGATTGGCCAGATGCGCGTTGTGGCCGGCCTGCGGCACGATGCGCAACGGCAACCCGGCGTCGCGCGCCAGCCGTTGAAATTTGGGATCGTTCTCACCGCACAGCACCCGCAGCGGCATGGTCAGTTGGCGCAGCTGCGGTGCCAGATAGGGCTGCCGCCCGAGCGACGTGGCTTCGAGCATGTCGGCGATCGCCGGGCCGCTGTTGACCGAGCGCGCGGCGATCAGCGCCTGGCGGTGCACGTGGCTGAGCTCTTTGAACACCGGTTGCTGATACCAGTCCGCCAGGACTTCGGCAATCGGCTCACTGCGAAAACGCGCCGCCCATCGCGCATCCTGCTCGCAACGATCGCGGCGCTGTTGTTCGTCCTCAAGTCCCGGGTTGCCGCCCTCGACCAGCACGCCTTGCAGACCGTCGTGGCGTCCGTGGCAAGCGTGATACATGGCGATGCGCCCGCCGAGCGAGTAGCCCACCAGCCAATAACGCTCGATATTGCGCAGTTGCAGGGTCGCGGCGATTTGCGCGCTGATGTCGTCGAAGCCGCGGCAGCTCACCGCCACGGAATCGCCGTGGCCGGGCAGATCGATGGCCAACGACGGCCATTCCGGGCAGCGCGCGGCGATCACCCGCCATTCATTGTTGTTGCCGAGCAGGCCATGCAACCATATCAGCCAGGGGCGGCCCGCTTCGCCCTGTTGCAAAATTCGCGTCGCCAGCATCATTGCACCGCCATCTGTTGCACCAGGTATTGCAGGCTTTCGGCCCCTGCGCTCGGCGGCACCTGCAACTCTATCAACGTGGCGCCGCCGCGCCGCCAGCCTTGCTCAACCGCCTGTTGCAGCTGGCGCCAGTTTTCCGGCCGCGCATAGTCAAGCTGGAACATCGCCGCCGCGTGGCTGAACTCAACGTTCTGCGGCATGCAGTAAAAGCGCTGACGCTCCTCTTCCGGCGTCGGCAGCAGTGAGAAAATTTGGCCGCCGTTGTTATTGACGACGATCAGCACCGTCGGCGCCGAACAGTGGCGCAGCAGCGCCAGCGCATTGAGGTCATACAGGGCGGAAAGGTCGCCCACCACCGCCAACGTCGGCCGGGCGGTGGCGCGCTGTACGCCGGCGGCGGTGGAAATCAGACCGTCGATGCCGCTGGCGCCGCGGTTGCTGAATACCGGGTAAGCGGCAGGCAGCATCGTTAACGCGTCGATCAGTCGCACCACCAGGCTGTTGCCGAGAAACAGCTGGCCGTTCTCCGGCAGCAGTTCCGGCAGGCGGTGCGCCAGCTGCGCTTCGCCAAAGTTATCGTGCAGATGCGTGGACGCCGCCGTCAGCGCTTTATCCGCCAGCGCCGCCAGCCCGGCGGCCCACGGCGCGCGCGGTTGCGCGGGATGCTGCGCCAACCACTGCGCCACGCCGGCGCGCAGGCGCCGCCCCCGGTGTTGGGCCGGATCGAGCCGCCCCGGCAGCTCGTCGATAATCCAATATTCTTCCGGCTGACACTGCGCCTGCCATTGCAGCAGGCGTTTGCCGGTCAGGCTGCCGCCGAACTGCACCACCAGCTGCGCATCTTGCAGTACGCGCTGCGCCTGCGGATGCGCGAGCCACAAATCGGCGCAGGGCAGCGGTTGCCCGGTCTGCGACAGCACATCGCCGATCAGCGGCCAGCCCAGCGTTTCGGCCCAGTCGGCCACCTGCGCGCCCTCTTCCGCGCTCATGCGCCCGGCCAGCACCACGCCGCGCTTTTGCCGCCAGGAGAACCAGTCCGGCTGCGGCGACGGCGCCGCACGCGTCTCGCTTTCCTGCAGCCACGGACGATCGCTCTGCCACCAGTCGCCCAGCGCGGCGGACCAATCGGCATAGTGACGCTCATCGCCGCCGTACAGCGGTTCGGCGAACGGGCAGTTGATATGCAAAGCGCCATGCTGCAGGCGCGCCATCGCGCTGTCGACGCTGGAGGCCAGCCACGCGGCCGGAATATCCGGCGTCGGACGCGGCAGATCGATCGCCAACGTCGGGTGGCTGCTGTAGAGACCGTTTTGACGGATCGCCTGATTGGCGCCGCAGTCGATCAGTTCCGGCGGCCGATCGGCGGTGAGAAACACCAGCCGTTCACCGGTCAGGCCGGCTTCGATCAACGCGGGATAAAGGTTCGCCGCCGCGGTGCCGGACGTAACGATCACCGCCACCGGCTCACGCGCCGCCTTCGCCAGCCCGAGCGCCAAATGGCCGAGCCCGCGCTCATCAAAATGGGTATGGCAGATAAACGATCGGTTGGCCGCGGCGGCCAGCGTCAGCGGCGTGGAGCGCGATCCCGGAGCGATACAAACATGCCGCACCCCATGGCGGGCCAGCGCCTCGAGCAGCACAGCCGCCCACCGGCGATTAAAAACACTTGTCGACATAGTTCGCTCACAAGTCAGTTAGCAGAGATCGTCCCCGGCGCAGCCGACGGACGCCGCGCCTGTAGTTACGTTCTGTATTATATGAGGTGTTATTTTCACGGCTTTTGCGCCAGCGCAAGAACGCCGTATATCCCTGGGTGTTTACACCAGATAATTGTTTGATTTAGAACAAAAAACAAACAATTAAAACACAAACACTTTACACTTGCGGCGACGCCGGCTCAATCCGTCCATACAAAAACAAGGGAGATAAAGGCGCTCCAACGGCGGCCAGCGGGAAGTATAGGCGGGATAAGGGAAAGCGATCGGGGAAACGGCGGGATGAACGACACAGTCTGCAGAAAAGCACGAGGCGGCCTGCGCCGCCCCGATGACATGATTTATTTGCGGGCCAGCAGCAGCCCCAGCACCAGCCCGACGGTGGCACCGATGCCTACGCTGTGCCAGGGTTTATCCCGCACGTAGTCGTCGGTGCGGTGCACCGCTTCTTTGGCGCGCGCATAGTAGGATTCGCCGGTGTTCGCCCAGCGCGCCTTGACCTCACTCAGCGCCTGCTCGGCGTGCGACTTGATGTCAATGTAGGCCTGATCCGCACGATCGCCGGTGTATTGCAACACTTCTTCCAGCGTCTCGGTCAGCATTCTCAGATCGTCATCCAGCGTAGTTTGCTCAGCATCCGAATGTCTTGCCATAGTGAGGTCTCCGTGGTTGAAAAATTAAGCGTTCCTACACTATAGACAAGGATCGTCGCCTGCGGCCATCGGACTTTTACCCTAAAACACCAATTGCACCTTGGCGGCCTGGCGCTTGTCGCCGGCAAACTCCAGCGCCTGCGCCAGTTGGTCCCCGGCGAATTCCGCCGACAACAGCGGCAACGGATCGACCACATCGCCGGCCAGCCAGGCCACCGCCAGCGCGAATTCCGCCACGAAACGAAACGATCCGAGCAGGTTCAACTCTTTGGCGATCAACAACATCAGCGGGAAATCAGGGAAGCTGCCGCCCATGCCTACCTGCACCACGGTGCCTTTGGCGCGGGTGATCTCCAGACAGCGCTGCAGCGACAGCGGATGTCCCGCCACTTCGAAGGCGACATCGAAATAGCCCTTGTCCTGCTGATAGTCGCTAAAATCGTCGTCCGCGGCATGCAGGCACCGATTGGCCCCCATTTGGCTGGCGATCGCCAGGCAGCGCGGACTGAGATCGGCGCAGACAATCTCGGCGGCGCCCAGCGCTTTCAGCGCCGCCACCAGCAGACAGCCGATCGGGCCGACGCCAGACACGAAGATCTTTTTCCCCGCCACATCGCCGGGCTGCTTCGCCGCGTGAACAGCCACCGCCAGCGGTTCGGCGAACACCATCACCCTGTCGTCGCGATCGGCGGCGTAAGGAATGCACTGCGCGCTATCCACCACTTTGTATTGGGTAAAAGCGCCGTCGACGTGCGGAAAATACATCGCGCTGCCGAAAAAGCGCATCTCGACGCATTGATTGCTTTGCTGCTCCAGACAGTATTTGCACTGCCCGCAGGGTTTGCTGGGATTGAGCGCCACCTTCTGCCCGGCCGGCAACTGCGGCGAATCGCTGGCGACCACCTCACCGATCACCTCATGGCCCAGCACCATCGGCTGACGCACCTGAAAATTGCCGACCTTGCCTTCCTGGAAGTAATGCAGATCCGAGCCGCAGATGCCGCCGCGGCTGATTTTCACCAGCGTTCCCTGCCCTCGATAATCCACTTCTTGCGCGATCACCGCCACGTCTCGCTTGCCGTTGACCACGCAGGACTGAGTTTGAATTTTCATCGCAAGACTCCACGGAAAAAGATTACACCGCCGCCGACATGCCGCCATCGACAAACAGCAGTTGCCCGTTGACGAAGGCGGAGGCGTCGGCAGCCAAGAACACCGCCGCGCCGATCAGCTCCTGCGGATCGCCCCAGCGCGCGGCGGGCGTGCGTTGGGTCAGCCAGGCGGTGAAGGCCGGATCGTCGGCCAGCGCCTGCGTCATCTCGGTTTTGAAGTAGCCGGGGGCAATGCCGTTGACCTGAATGTTGTAGCGCGCCAGCTCCACGCACATGCCGCGCGTGAGCATTTTCACCGCCCCTTTGGACGCCGCATAAGGGGTGATGGTGTCGCGGCCCAGCTCACTTTGCATCGAGCCGATGTTGACTATCTTGCCGCGCCGGCGCGGCACCATGTAACGCGCCACGGTCTGCGACACGATGAAGACCGCCTTCTGGTTGACGGCAATGATGTCGTCCCAGTCTTGCTCCGGAAACTCGGTGAACGGGTGGCGGCGCTGGATGCCGGCGTTGTTGATCAAAACGTCTATCGCGCCGATGTCCGCTTCGATACGGTCGATGGCGGCATGCACCGCCTGGGAATCGGTGACATCGAACGCCGCCGCCTCGGCGCGCAGCCCCTCTTCGCGCAAACGTTCGGCGGCGTGCCGGGCATGTTCTTCGGTGGTGGCGTTGACCAGAATATGCGCGCCTTGCTGCGCCAGGCCGCGTGCCAGCAGAAAACCGATGCCGCGCGAGGCGCCGGTGATCAAGACGGTCTTGTTATCCAGTGAAAACAGATTGTTCATAGTGATTCCCGGCCATCAGGCCTCCAATCGGACAGGCTTCTATCTCAGCCGATTGTTACCGGTAAAAACGTGATGGAAATCACTGAAAATCATGTTACGAAACCCTGTTACCCTTAACGTGATCTCACGCAGGCAGCCAGCGGGTAAAACTTATCTATCCGATTGAAAAACGGCTATTTTCAATAGAATTACATTCATTGTTATCGCCAAATCGATGGGTTAACATGCCGCTATCCCCCTTGCCGCGCCGCCCGTGACGGCCACCGAATGAAACACCTCCGCGTTACGCGACAGGACATCGCACAATGGGCCGGCGTAACCCAAACGCCGGGTAACCAAACGCTGGTGGTGAACTGCCGTCTCTCACTCGGCGGCACCGTTTGAGCCGGCATTCGGGCCAATCGGCGGCGTAGCGCGGGCTTTTTCGCTGCGAGCCGCCCACCACAGACCGCTGTTTTTCATCGCATAGCCGAATAGCAGGCCCACCAGCAGGGAAAGCGTCACCAGCGGCCAATCGCCACCGCCGGCGAAGGTCGCACAGGCGCCGATAAAGGTGCCGGGCACGAACCCCAGCCACTGCTGTTTGGCCTGAATGCACATCAGGAACGCCACGACGCCGGTCAGCAGATACCCCAGCAGATTCCACTGCGGCGCCAGTTCGCTGCCGTGGATGATCGCCATTGCCCAGAAGACGCCGCTGCAGCAGGTCAACGCGCCGATCAACAGCCCTTTCAGCCCGCCCTGCGGGCAGGCGAAATACGCCGTGCAGCCGAGAAAACCGGCCCAACCGATCAGCCCCAGGCTGACGGCAACCCAGCCCCAAACGCCGGAGAGGATCCCGGTAGTAACGGCAATGGCGAAAAGAACGTTCATAAAGTGACCCGCGGCAAAAATAAAGCGCGCAGTTTACCCGAAGCGAGCGATTTTTTCGTGATTAAAATCACAATAAAAATGCAAATAAGGAAATGGAAATATCAAAAAAGCAATGTTTATCACAAAAAAAAGCCAGCGTGACGAGCACGCTGGAATAACACAACACCAGGGAAATCACGATCTCAAATGAAATGCCTACATGCGACGCCTGTCGCCCCCCTCCCGAACGCCGGTTTCAGCGTGGGAAGCCCGCACGCGTTACCATGACGCTCAACATCAAACAAATCACGGCGCTGCTCAGGAATAACAAGTGGGTCGCCAAATGCAAATCGGCGTGGTCGATCACAACGCCCAACAGGATCGGCACCCAGTTAGCGATATATGCGATCACGTAGAACAGGGAGATCAAACGCGCATGGCTGGCTTTCGGTGAAATCAGATTCACCAGCGTGGCGCTGCCGACGAAGATCGCGCCATAGGCGTAACCGGCGATCACCATGCCTGCGGCGGCCAGCGCCAGCGAATGGATCTGAATCGCCACGGCGAACACCCCGACCGACAAAGCCTGAGCCAGGCAGCCGAACATCAGCGAATGGCGGGCGTTGATGCGACGACTCAAAATCTGGCTGATGCCGGCAATCACCAGATAGACGGCGACCACATAGCCAAAGACGCCACGGCTCTGCATATCCAACAGTTTTTCGGCGACGCTCGGCCCTATCGCCAGAATGCTGGCGGCAACCGCCCAACAAATGAACAACGCCCCGGCGCACAGGAAGAATTTACCGCCGGTCGCGCGCAGGCCATCCGCCAGAGAGCTTTTCGTCACCGGCGCGTTATCCGCCGCTGCGCTATCGGCCTGCGCCGCCACCGCCTCTCGCGGCCAGCGCAGCATCACGCCCAGTGCGGCGACGGCGGCAATGGCCATGATGATGATGAACGGCAATGACGTGGTATGAAAACCGGTTTGCAGTGCGACGCCGCTAAAGATCGGGCCCAGGGCCAATCCGGTGGTAAAGGACAGCGTCGCGATCAACGCCGCATTTTTTCCGCCGTCCTGCGGCCCGAAACGCACCAACGCGATATTCGCCGCACCGGTCAGGGCGCCGGTGCCGACGCCGGCCAGCAGCCGTGCCATAAACATCATGAAGAACGACGACGCCACCGAAAACAGCAGCGCGCCAAGCAACACCACCAACAGCGCCGGCACGATCATGCTGCGCAGGTCTTTTACTTTCCCCGCCATATTGCCTACGCCGAACAGCGAAATCAGCACGCCGGCGGCATAAGCGCCGTAGATGATCGTCAGGCTGACCGAGCTCAACGCCAGCTCATGTTGATAAAGCGGATAAAGCGGCGTCGGCGCGCTGCTGTTCAACAGCGCTGACATCAATGCCAACGCCAGAAACAGCAAGATAGCGAAATGCGATGTACCCGCCTTCGCTTTAGCCGTTTCTTCAACGGCGATACTTTCTGACATGTTCAACTCCCGAATCGATCAGGCATTCGCCCTAAATAAATGCGTCTTCCCGCATGCCACGCGGCTTCAGGAAGCGCGCTTATCATAGCGTTGGGCTATCACGCCCAAAATAGCCAAGAATGCATCATCGTGATTCATTAATGCAGCATCGCAGCGTCAGGCATGCATTTCTGCAGCATGCGACGCCGCCAAGCGATGGCGCAACCGCCCAATGCCACGCCATACACTGCATGGTTGGCCAGGCTGGCGATCAGCAAAGCCGGATTTTTGCCGGCCATTCCCCAAAACCCCAACCCCACCGAGGGATAAATGAAGCACAGCGAGATCAGCGAACAGGCCAGGCCATACGTCAGCGCCCCGACGAACAGGCCGCCCCCCGACTTAACGCGCGGGCAGATCAGGCAATAGAACGGGATCGCCAGGCTAATGCCGGCAAAATAGTGCGCGCCGTAGCCCATCATCAGAGCCTCTGGCACATCGGGAATGTCGCCAGGCCGCAAAAACCAAAATTGCCCCTGCAGCCATTGATTCATCAGTTTGCCGATGAAGGCCAGGTTGAGCTTGCCGATGAGACCGACGCTGGAGGCGACACTGTTCACCCCATCCATCGTCAGCGTCGCCACTATGCCAAACAAGACCGCCATCGCCATGGCGCCAACCGGACGCATGTTCATTGTTTCGTTCCTTATCACGTTATGCCACCGCCGCCTGCTCGGACTTGGCCGAAGCACGCTTGCGCACCGCCAACGCGCCGGACAACACGATCAGCGCCATACCGGCGGCGGCGATATAAGACAGCCGCTCGCCAAATATCAGATAGCCAAGCAGCGTAGAGAAAATAATGGTGCTGTAAGAGAGAATGCTGACAATCACCGCATTGCCACCCCCGTAGGCGCGAGTCATGGCGATCTGCCCCAGACTGCCGAAGACGCCAATGGCGCAGACGCACAGCAGCATTGCGCCGTCCAGCAAGGAAAAGCCCAGCAACGCAGTCATCAGGCCGCCAACCAGCGTTCCCACCAGCGAGAAATAGAACACCACGCGCAGTTCCGGCTCACCGCGTCGCACCAGCTTGCCGACGTTAAAGTAAGCCAGCGCGGTTAACAAACCGGCCGCCAGCCCGACCAGCGTGGCAACGTACTCCCCGTTGGGGGCGTCGGGGCGCAGCAAGACCAAAATGCCGGCAAAGCCCAACAGCACGGAAAACAACAGCCGACCGGTCAGCTGCCCTCGGGTCGTGATGAACGCGATCGCCGACTGAAAGAGGGGGTTGGTATAACCCAACGTGGTGGCGGTGGCGATCGGCAGATGTATCAGCGAATAAAAACCGCAGTACATCGCCGCATTGCCTATCGCCGCCCGCTTCATATGCAATCCGAGATGACGGGTGCGAAAACCGAGGCGCTGGATCTTGATCAGCGCCGCGACGATCAGCACATTGATGAGAGAACGATAAAAAATGATGTCGAAAAATCCGACCGTCGTCGACGCCAACTTGATGCAAGCACCCATCAGCGCAAAGAATCCGCTGGCGACGACCATCCACAAAGCTACCATGATCTTCTCTTATTAACGGCCTTTGGACAGGGCCGTATCAACACTACCCGGCGGCTTTCACCGTCAACGGTTTATCGTCCGCGCAAGCGAAGAACACCAGCATTTCGGCGCCTTGCTCGCCGGAAACGCCCTGATGCACGATATCCACGGTATCGGTAAACGAATCCCCCTGCCGGAACGTGCGGCGTTCACCGGTTTTCCTCACGGTGAGCGAAACGCTGCCGCCGCTCATGTACACTGCGCTGATGCAAGGATGCGTATGCCAGGCCAGTACCTTGTTCGGCTCTACCGTCACCTTCAGCATGGTGATCTGCGGCGCGCCTGCGGGATACTGACGATATGCCGAGCCCTCCCATGCGCTGTCGGTCTTGAGCAACGTCGTTTTGACGATGCCTTCGCCATGCCCCTCGGCAGCCTGAACCGGCCCCTGAAATACTGCCAACAATGCCAAAATGCCCCACTTAACCATCTTATCGCTCCCTGACTGCCGCGAGTAAAAATGCCAGGCGCCGCGCGCGGTGAACCTGGCGAGTTGAAAAAACAGCGTTGTGCTACAGTCCTTTGATGCGCTGCTCGTATTCTGCGATGCTCTCGGCGTAGTAGCGGTTAGGCGCCGCAAAGTTGCCCACCATCACTTCGATGAGGTACGGCCCCGGATGTTTCGCTGCGGCGCCGAGGGCCTCGTCCAGATCCTCCAGCGTCTCCGCCTTCGCGGAGGCGACCCCCAGGCTGTTGGCAAACGCTTTCCAGTCATGGTTGGGCAAGGCGGTATAGTCGGCGGAAATGCCGCGATTTTGCAGCGTGTCGATGTGCATGGCGCCGTGCGCGCTGTTGTTCATCACCACGAACACCACCTTCACGCCATAACGCGCGGCGGTCTGAATTTCGATGCCGTGCATCAGCATGCAACCGTCGCCGGTCACCACGAGGCAATCCCGCTGCGGTGCCGCCAGCTTGATGCCGATGCCCGCGCAAATGGCCCACCCCATCGGCGCCAGGGAGCTGGAGGTGTGATAATCCCCCCGCCCGGCCGCCAGCCAGTGATGCGCCATGAAAATGCGGTGTGCGCCCGAATCGACCACGACGTTGGTATCCGGATTCATGCGGCTGCGAATGTGTTTAATCGCATCGCCGGGATACAGCCGGCTTTCGCCCTGGGCGATGCGCGCCTGCAACGTCGGCTGCGGCTGTTCCAGCGGCAGTGCGCGAACCCCTTCCAACCAGGCGTCACGCAGGTGAGCCGCGTCGCCAAGCCGCGCGTCCTCATCGCCAACCGCGGCCAACAAACAGTGCAACGTACCGCTCAGGCTGGAAAATATCTGCAGATCCGGCTGGTAATGCGAGCTCACTTTGTCGAAGTCTTCGTCGATCGCCACCAGCGTTTTATTGCCGTGCAGTCTCGGGTTCCAGTTCAGACTGTCGCGCTGGCTGAGATCGCAGCCCAGCACCAGCAGCACGTCGACGCCTTCACCGTTGAGGGTTTCTACCGCGCGGGCATGGCCGGCAAAACCGTAGACCCCTAATGCCAGGGCGTGCCCTTCGGGAAACGCGCCCTTGCCGGACAACGTCGTGGCGACAGGCAAGCGGTATTTTTCCGCTACCCGCAACAACAGCGCGGCATCCTGCGGATTGTTCATCCGGTTGCCCACCAGGCAGGCGACGTTGAGACCGCGCAGCAGATAATCATGCAGCAGCTGTTCCACCGCTTGCACATCCACGGCCGCTTCACGGTGCTGCGGCACTCGCTCAGGCTGGTCGCGACGATCGCCGAACGCGGTTTTCTTCTGCATGTCGACCGGCACGCTCAGATAGGCGCGCCCTTTCCGCTGTGGGTTCAGGCTGGAGAGGCTGCGGCGCAGCTCATGCTGCAAGGTCAGGTTGTTTTTCGTTTCTATCGCGGCGCAAAGCAACGGTTTGACGATGGTCAGCTCATCGATGCCGCTGTTGCTGCCGTCCTGAAAAGCGCCCTGCGCCTCATGATAGGTGGCGATGCTGCCGGCCAGGTACAGCACGGGGATCTTATCGGCTTGCGCGGCGGCCATCGCCGGCAGGAAATTCATGGTGCCGGGGCCTGAAATGCCCAAACAGACGCCAAACTTTCGGCTGGCGCGGGCATAGCCATCGGCCATAAATCCGCATGCGGTTTCATGGGCACCGACGATGCCGACAATCTCGGAACGGTCAATAGAAGTGATTAACGGATAAACCAGTTTGCCAGGGACCAAAAAGATATGTTGAATGCCGCGCGCTGCAAGGCCTTGAATAATGACATCGGCGTTGTTGCGTTCCATCTTCTCGGCGCCTGGCGCCACGGTAACTCTGACTCCGTCCTCCGTCGCCAACGCAACGGGGGGGCACAGCATCTCTGCGTGAGACTCCATTTTTTTATATCCAGTCATATCATCGTGAGCTAACTTGATTCAGAGTCGATCCCACTTGGCGGTCGCCCAGAAATAACGGGAACCGGCTCTTATTCGTATTGCTTATGCATTAGGGTGGCCTTGGTGTAAAATGTGCGTCGGGTCGCAGCATAAGCGCCGATAAGAATAAGCATTACCAGACAAAAATAAAGGTGCAAAACCGCTTCACGGTGATGCATTTATACATATCCTGAAACATTATAAATAATGATGATACGAAGCATTTTTTTCGGTCTCCACACCAGAATAAACACCGCATCACACCGCTTCCTTCCCCCTCCCGCCAGTCTGTACAGAGGAGGTGCGCAATGAACTGGGACGACGCCCGATTTTTTCTCGCCGTTGCGCGCTGCGGCACGCTACGCAAAGCCGCCAGCCAGCTGAATGTCGATCAGGCGACCGTCGGCCGACGGCTCTCCGCTTTCGAAGATGCGCTCGGCTCCAAGCTGTTTATCCGCACGCCGAAATCCTTCGCCCTCAGCCCGCTGGGGGAGGAAATGCTGGCGGACGTGATGAAGATGGAAAATGCGGTGCAGGCGATCAACCGTAAAGCCGCCAGCGGTGACGAAAGCCTGTGCGGCAACGTGCGCATCGCCACCACCGATACCCTGGCCGAAGCCTTCGTGATGCCTGCGCTGCAAGATCTGCGGGAACGCTATCCGGCCATCACCGTCACGCTGCTGACGGCGGTCAACATCGCCGATATTTCTTACCACGGCGCAGATCTGGCGATCCGCGGCGCCCGTCCCGATGACGATGAGCTGATCATCAAACGGTTAGCCACCATCGAAATGGGCCTGTATGCCACTCAGCACTACTTGGCGCGGCGCGGCATGCCGGTCAAGGGCGAGCAGTTGCGCGGCCACGATCTGCTGATGTTCCCGCGCGAGCTGGTGCCGCGCCACTGGAACAATTTCTGCGGCGAGGCCCTGCACGAGCCCAACGTCGTGCTGCAATGCAATTCGCAGCTGCTGCTGCGTTCCGCCACCCGCAGCGGGCTGGGCATCGGCCTGCTCTCCGCTTTTTTGGCGGACAAAGACCCGGAACTGGTGCGTCTGTTCCCGGAGAACAAAGACTGGGTGGATATCTGGCTGGTGCTGCATCCCGATTTGCAACGCGCCGCCCGCGTGCGCGCGGTGGTGCAGGCGCTGGAAACGTCATTTAGCGCCCATTACGGCTGAGTGCCGGCGCATGAAAAGGTAGCGCTAAGCATCACGCCTCTTTCTTCGGCAAGGTTGAGATAATAAGATATAAAGCTTATTATCTAATCATCGCACAGGACGTGCGTTCGGCCCGAGGGAACCATGGCAAAGATTAGCTGGTCACGCAAAGCACTTAAACAATTGATGACGCTGCCTGCTCAGAACCGGTTGGCCATTGCGGCAAAGGTTGAAGAATTAGGCGCTTTCCCTGCGGTCCGACTGGACATTAAAAAACTGCACGATGCTGATAACCAGTACCGCCTGCGCGTAGGAAACTACCGCATCATTTTTGAGATCGTCGATGAAGAACCTATTGTGTGTCTGATTCAGCAGGTAAAACGCAGAACATCGACAACTTATTGAAAGTCAGAGGTATGCCGAATGGCGAAGCTGCAGTATATCCATGATGACTCAGGCAAACCGCTCTATGTGGTTTTACCGCTTGATGAATACAAAAAGCTGGTGAGCCAGCGAAATGACGACGAGTCTATTCCCTATCGCGCCGATGAGCATGATGATGAAACCGTACCTCATGAAGTCGTTTCCATCATGCTGAATCAAGACGTCAGCTTGATTGCCGCCTGGCGGATTTTCCGTGGCCTCTCACAATACGATGTGGCGGAGAAATTGGGCACAACACAATCTGCCGTTTCCCAATGGGAAGCGCCGCACTCAAAACCACAAAAGAAAACCCGGGAAAAGCTGGCTGCACTCTATCGCTGCCAACCCGCACAAATGATCTTGTAAGCCCTTTTCCCGCCGATAAAAAAAAGGCCGCCGAAGCGACCTTTTTACTGTCTGAAGCGTTATCAGAACGTCGGCTGCGCCATCTGCACCAGCGAAATCAGCGGCTGCGGATAAACCCCCAACAGCAGCACCAGCGCGGCGGAGATCAGCACCACGACGCCACCGGCGGTCAACGCCCAGTTGTTCGGGGTGTCGCGCTGCAGCGATTCCGGTGCGCTGAGGAACAGGCTGACGGTCACGCGCAGGTAGTAGTACAGACCGATGGCGCTGCCTACCACGACTGCGCCGGTCAGCCACCACAGGTGTGCGCTGACGCCCATCGCGATCACGAAGAACTTACCGATAAAGCCCAGCGTCATCGGAATACCGGCCAGCGACAGCATCATCACCGTCATCACCGCGGACAAGATTGGCTTATGCCAGAACAGACCGCGGTAAGAGAACAGCGAATCCGCATCCGGGCCGCGGTACGGGCTGGACATCAGGCTGACCACGCCGAAGGCGCCCAGGCTGCTGAACAGGTAACCGGCCAGGTAAACGCCGGCGGTTTCCAGCGACAGCTGATGGGTTTGCACCGCAATCAGCGCCACCAGCAGGTAGCCCAGGTGAGCGATCGACGAGTAGCCCAGCAGACGCTTGATGTTGGTCTGGCTGATGGCCATCAGGTTGCCGAACAAGATAGAGCAGAACGCGATGATCGACAACACCATGCGCAGCGCTTCGTTGTCGGCGGCCGGGGCATACAGGAACAGACGCATCACGACCGCGAAGATTGCGATCTTGCTGGCGGTCGCCAGGAAGGTCGAGACCGGCGCAGGCGCGCCCTGATACACGTCAGGCGTCCATAGTTGGAACGGCACCAGCGACAGCTTGAAGCCCAGACCGACGATCATCATGCCCATACCGGCCAGGATCAGCGGCTGGTGCATCATGTTTTCCTGCAGGCTCTTGCCGAGGCCGGCCAGCGACAGATCGCCGGACTCGGCATACAGCAGCGCCATGCCGAACAGCAGGAACGACGACGCGGCGGCGGACAGCAGCATGTACTTGATGGCGGCTTCCAGCGGGCGCTTCTGGCGATAGGCGTAGCCCACCAGGCCGAACAGCGGCAGCGAGATCAGCTCGATACCGATGAACAGCGAAGCCAGGTGGTTGGCGCTCGCCAGCAGGATGCCGCCCAGGGCGGCGATCAGCACCAGCAGGTAGAACTCTTCGCGGTTATCCGGATAGCCGACCAGCCACGGATAGGCGAAGGTGCAGGTCGCCAGACTCGCCAGCAGCACCAGCCCGGTGTAGAACATCGAGTAGCCGTCAACCCGCAGCAGCGGGGTGACGTCCATTGGGCCTGCCTGGCCGACAAAGTACAGCGAAAGCAGCGCCAGGTTGAGACCGATCACGGTCAGGGTGGCGTTGATAAAGTGGTCGCGTCGCCACGCAATGCCTAGCATCACAACCACCACCGTCAATCCGACGATCAACAGCGGCAGCAGTGCGATCAGTTGTTGAGGAGTTATTGTCATGGCGAATTACGGCCTTGTTGTTGAAATTGCTGAAACTGACGAACCAAACCAGTGTTGCACGTTGCTCATCGCCGCGTTGGAAGTATCCAGAATCGGCTGCGGGTAAACCCCCAGCAGAACCAGCAACACCACCAGCAGCAGAATGATGAACAGTTCGCGCGCGGTCATGCCCTGCAGCGGCTGGTCTGACTTAGGCGCACCGTAGTAAGCGCGCTGCATCATGATCAGCGAGTAAACCGAAGCGAACACCAGACCGAAGGTGGAGATCACGGTGATCACCGGCACCACCTGGTAGCTGCCGAACAGAATCATGAATTCGCCGACGAAGTTACCGGTGCCCGGCATCCCCAGCGTAGCCACGGCGAAGAACAGCGACAGCGCGGGGATGAACTTGATACGCCCCCACAGGCCGCCCATCTGACGCATGTCGCGGGTGTGCAGACGTTCATACAGCTGGCCGCAGATGATAAACATACCGGCGGCGGACAGACCGTGCGCGATCATCTGGATCACGGCGCCCTGGTAAGCCAGCTGGCTGCCGGTGTAGATGGCGATCAGCACGAAGCCCATGTGCGAGACCGAGGTGTAAGCGATAAGACGCTTGATGTCGGTCTGCGCGAACGCCATCCAGGCGCCGTAGAAGATACCGACCACGCCCAGCCACATGGCGATTGGGGCGAACTCGTGTGAAGCCTCAGGGAACAGCGGCAGGCTGAAACGCAGCAGGCCGTAGGCCGCGGTTTTCAGCAAGATGCCCGCCAGGTCGACGGAACCTGCGGTCGGCGCCTGGCTGTGCGCATCCGGCAACCAGCCGTGCAGCGGCACCACCGGCATTTTCACCGCGAAGGCGATGAAGAAGCCCAGCATCAGCAGATATTGCACGTTGTGGGACATCGGCGTTTGCAGCAGGTCTTCGTAATCGAAGGTCCACACGCCGGTGGCGTTGTAGTGCACGAACACCAGGCCCAGGATCGCAATCAGCATCACCAAACCGCTGGCCTGGGTGTAGATGAAGAACTTGGTCGCCGCGGTGATGCGGGTTTTACCGTCCGACGCCTTGTGGCCCCACAGCGCGATCAGGAAGTACATCGGCACCAACATCATTTCCCAGAAGAAGAAGAACAGGAACATGTCGATGGCGAGGAACACGCCGATAACGCCGCCCAGGATCCACAGCAGGTTGAGGTGGAAGAAGCCCTGATACTTCTGGATTTCACGCCAGGAACAGAGGATCGCCAGCACGCCCAGCAGACCGGTCAACACCACCATCAGCAGTGACAGACCGTCCAGCGCCAGGTGGATGGAGATGCCGAAGCGCGGGATCCACGGCAGCAGGAATTCGCTCTGCCACTGCGGAATGCCTTTCGGCGTGGTCAATGTATAGCCGCCCTGCATCCACAGCTGCAGAGAGAGCGCCAACGTCAGCCCCATTGCGATCAGCGCTATCCAGCGCGGCACCTTAGTACCGAAGCGCTCAAGCTGCCAGCACAGCAGACCGCCGATAAAGGGGATAAGAATTAGCCAAGGTAATAGCATGGCGTTTTGTGTCCCTTATACGAATAATTTCAAACTTTGTACGTAGCGCCTGCCCGGCGCTACGCCCGAAAAATGCGTCTGTTTAAATTATTCAATTAAACCAGAATCAACAGAGCCAATACGACCACTGCACCCACACCCATAGACGCTATATACCAACGCACCTGGCCGTTCTCGCTCACCGTCAGGCCGCGGTTCCCCCAACGGGAGAAGACGGCCGGCAGGTTCATCAGCGAGTTCAGCGGATCGCGTTGCAGCAGCTTCGCAATGCCCAGATACGGCTTGACGAATACTTTGTCATACAGCCAGTCGAAGCCCCAGGCATGGAACCACCAGGTCGAGAAGAAACGCCCCGGTGCGCTGTTGGCGATGCTGTTGACCAGGCTGCGTTTGCCCAGCCACAGCGCGGCCGCCAGCAGAATGCCGACGATAGCCACCACGCCGGAGGTGATTTCAAGCGTCAGCACGCTGCCGTGCGCCAGCTCGGTCGTCTCCGGCAGCACGCCCTGCAACGGCGGCACGATCATCGCGCCGACGAAGGTGGACAGCACCAGCAGAACCAGCAGCGGCAGGTGGTGAGTGATGCCTTTACCGGCATGCGCTTTGATTTTCTCTTCGCCATGGAACACGATGAAAATCATACGGAAGGTGTACAGCGAGGTCATGAACGCACCGACCAGGCCGGCAACCATCAGGTTGATGTGGCCGTTGGCCATCGCGCCCGCCAGGATCTCGTCCTTACTGAAGAAGCCGGCCGTGACCAGCGGCAACGCAGACAGCGCCGCGCCGCCCACCAGGAAGCAAACGTACACCAGCGGGATGCTCTTGCGCAGGCCGCCCATCTTGAAGATGTTTTGCTCGTGGTGGCAGGCCAGGATCACGGAACCGGACGACAGGAACAGCAGCGCCTTGAAGAACGCGTGGGTCATCAGGTGGAAGATCGCCGCGTCCCATGCCTGCACGCCCAGCGCCAGGAACATGTAACCGATCTGGCTCATGGTGGAGTAAGCGAGCACGCGCTTGATGTCGGTCTGCACCAGCGCGGCGAAGCCGGCCAGCAGCAGAGTGACCGCACCGACGATGCCCACCAGATGCAGCACTTCCGGCGCCATCAGGAACAGGCCGTGCGTGCGGGCGATCAGGTAGACGCCTGCGGTCACCATGGTCGCCGCGTGGATCAGTGCGGAAACCGGGGTTGGACCCGCCATCGCGTCCGCCAGCCAGGTTTGCAACGGCAGCTGCGCCGATTTACCGACCGCGCCGCCCAGCAGCATCAGCGTCGCCCAGGTGATGGCCGTATCGCCCACCGCCAGTTTCTGCGGCGCCAGGATCATCAGCTCGCGGATGTTCAGCGTGCTCAGCTCGTTGTAGAGGATGAACAGCGCGAACGCCAGGAACACGTCGCCCACGCGGGTGACGATAAAGGCTTTCATCGCCGCCGCGCCGTTGGCCGGATCTTTGTAGTAGAAGCCGATCAACAGGTAGCTGCACAGGCCCACGCCTTCCCAACCCAGATACATCAGCAGCAGGTTGTCCGCCAGCACCAAGACCACCATGCTGGCGATAAACAGGTTGGTGTAGGCGAAGAAGCGCGAATAGCCCTCTTCACCGCGCATGTACCAGGAAGCGAACATGTGGATGAAGAAGCCGACGCCGGTGACCACCGACAGCATGGTCAGCGACAGGCCGTCCAGCACCAGTGTCACGCCGATATTGAAGTTGCCGACGGCCATCCAGGTCCACAGGCTTTGCTCGAACAGCTGCACGCCGGCGGCTTTCTGGGCGAAGAAATCCATCGCCACATACACCGTGACCAGCGCAGCCAGGCCGATAGAGCCCACGCCGACGGTGGCCGCCGTGTTCTCAGACCAGCGACCGCGGGAAAATGCCAACAGCAGGAACCCGATCAGCGGTAGCAGAATTGTTAAATATAATAGGTTCATCCGCGCATCTCACTGACAGTATCAATATTCAGGGTATGACGACGACGGTAGAGCTGCAGCAGCAGCGCCAGGCCGATACTGGCCTCGGCTGCCGCCAGGCTGATCGCCAGGATGTACATCACCTGCCCGTCCGCCTGGCCCCAGTAGCTTCCCGCCACGATAAACGCCAACGCCGCAGCGTTGATCATCACTTCCAGGCTGATCAGCATAAACAGCAGGTTGCGGCGCACCAGCAGCCCGGTCAACCCGAGCACAAACAGGATAGCCGCCAGGATCAGGCCGTGTTGAAGAGGGATCATGCTTGCTCCTCCGATTTTCTTCTCGCCATTTCGCCACCCACCGGCGCGTTGCTCAGCACCTCGCCAGGCTTGTGCTCGCGGCCGATATGGAAGGCGACAACCAGCCCCGCCAACAGCAGCATTGAAGCCAGCTCAACCGCCAGTACGTAAGGCCCGAACAGGCTGATGCCCACCGCCTTCGCGTCGACCATCTCACCGCTGATGCCCTGATCGGATACGCTGCGGATCGCAACGATCAATACCACCAACAGCGCCAGTGACAGCAGGCCAGGCCCGATCCACACCGTCGGTTTCATCCAGTCGCGCTCTTGCTGCTGCACGTTGCCGAGGTTCAGCATCATCACCACGAACACGAACAGCACCATGATGGCGCCCGCATAAACGATGATTTCCAATGCGGCGGCAAAGTAGGCGCCGAGAGAGAAGAAGACTGCCGAGATCGCCAATAACGAGACGATCAGATACAGCAGCGCATGCACAGGGTTGGTATGGGTGATCACGCGAATCGTCGCGGCCACCGCAATCAAACCTGCCAGATAAAATGCAATTTCCATGCTTGCTGGCTCCTTAGGGCAACAGACCTTTGACGTCGATCGGTTTGGCTTCGTTTTCGGCTTCGCCTTTGGCTTTGCCGTCAATCGCCATACCGGCCATCCGGTAGAAGTTATATTCCGGATATTTACCCGGCCCCGAGATCAACAGATCTTCTTTTTCGTACACCAGATCCTGACGCTTGTACTCGCCCAGTTCGAAATCCGGCGTCAGCTGGATAGCGGTAGTCGGGCAAGCCTCTTCGCACAGGCCGCAGAAGATGCAGCGCGAGAAGTTGATGCGGAAGAACTCCGGATACCAACGGCCGTCTTTCTGTTCTGCCTTTTGCAGCGAGATACAGCCGACCGGGCAGGCAACCGCACACAGGTTACAGGCGACGCAGCGCTCTTCGCCGTCCGGATCGCGCGTCAGCACGATGCGGCCGCGGTAGCGTGGCGGCAGGTACACCGGTTCTTCCGGATACATCTGGGTTTCGCGCTTGGCGAAGGCATGCATGCCAATCATCCAAATGCTGCGCATCTGGGTGCCGAAACCAACCACTAACTCTTTCAATGTCATGGTTTATTCACCCCTTATTGAGCGTTGTACAAAATGACCGCGGCGGTTGCCAGCAGGTTCAGCAGCGTCAGCGGCAGGCACACTTTCCAGCCGAAGGACATCACCTGGTCATAACGCGGACGCGGCAGCGCGGCGCGGATCAGGATGAACATCATCATGAAGAAGGCCGTTTTCAACGCGAACCAGATGAATGGCGGCAGGAACGGACCCTGCCAGCCGCCGAAGAACAACGTCACAATCAGGGCGGACACGGTGACGATACCAATGTATTCCCCCACGAAGAACAGACCGAACTTCATGCCGGAATATTCGATGTGGTAACCGTCGGCCAGTTCCTGCTCGGCTTCCGGCTGGTCAAACGGGTGACGGTGACACACCGCCACGCCGGCGATCGCGAAGGTCACGAAGCCGAAGAACTGCGGAATGACGTTCCAGACGTGCGCCTGAGATTCAACGATGGCCTGCATGTTGAACGAATCCGCCTGCATCACCACGCCCATCAGCGACAGGCCGATGAACACTTCGTAGCTCAGGGTTTGCGCGGAGGCGCGCATCGCGCCCAACAGCGAGTATTTGTTGTTGCTCGACCAGCCGGCGAACAGCACGGCGTACACCGCCAGGCCGGCCATCATCAGGAAGAACAGAATACCGATGTTGAGATCGGACACCGCCCAGGTCGGGCTGACCGGCACGATGGCAAATGCCAGCAACAGGGAAGTAAAGGCGATCATCGGCGCCAGGGTGAAGATCACCCGGTCGGAGAATCTCGGCACCCAGTCTTCCTTGAAGAACATTTTGATCATGTCGGCGACCAGCTGCAGCGAGCCGCCCCAGCCTACGCGGTTCGGTCCGTAGCGGTTCTGGAACAGGCCGAGCAGGCGGCGTTCGCCGAAGCTCATGAATGCCCCGCACGCCACGACCACCAACAGGATCACGACCGCTTTAAGAATGGCGATCAAGATGTCGATCACCTCAGGGGTAAACCAGCTCATCGTGCCGCCTCCCGCAGATTGTCTACCTTAGCACCCACCAAGATCGGCGGGATCCCTGGCAAGCCGAGCGGCAAACCAACCTGGCCCTGGGTCAGGGTTTCACTCAGACGCACCGGCAGACGCAGAGTCTGGCCCGCGCAGCTGAACTCCACCAGGCTGCCCGCATTAACGCCAAGCGTCGCCGCATCGGCCGGGTTGACCATCACGTAGGCTTCCGGCATACGCTGCTGGATCACGTGAGAGCGCTGCGACATTTCATCGCTGCCGAACAGGTGGTAGTAAGGCGCGACACGCCAGCCGTCGACCGGATTGAACGCGGCAGGCACGCGGTCAAAGTAACCGAGGCTGCCCTCCCCCGCTTCGATCAGGCGCACGCCCGGATCGCCGTGGCGCAGTTTGCCGCCCACTTCGGCCTGGAACTTGTTCCATGCCTGCGGTGAGTTCCAGCCTGGCGCCCAGGCGAACGGGATCTGCTGACGATCGGCCAGCGGGCTGTTGTTCCCTTCCATCGAGAAGGCGAACATGGTGTCTTTATCCTGCGGCTGACGCGGCTCGTGCACGCTGATGTTGGCGCGCATGGCGGTACGGCCGCTGGAACGGTGCGGCGAACGCGCCAGCTTCTGACCGCGAATGCGGAACGTCGCGTCCGGCGCGGCATCGACGATGCCCTGCAGCTGCGGCAACGCGGCGACGCAAGCGGCGATCACGTCATCGAGCTGGGTCCAGTCCACGTGGCGGCTGGTGTAGGTGGAGTGCAGCGAGTGCATCCAGCGCCAGCTTTCCAGCATCACGGTGAACTGATTCTTCTTGGCGTCGTCGTAATAAGCCGGATCGTATACCTGGAAGAAGCGCTGCGCGCGGCCTTCCTGGTTGATCAGCGTACCGTCGCTCTCGGCGAAGCTGGCCGAGGAGAGGATCAGATTGGCTTTGTCCATGATCGCGGTGCGCTGGTGGTCGGCGACGATCAGGTTATTGACCTTGGCCAACGCCGCGTCCACCTGCGCCGCCGGCGCATGGCGATAGAGATCGTTTTCCATCACGATGGCGGTGTCGGCTGCGCCGCTCGCCAGCTGTTCCAGCGCCTGATCGAGCGAACCGCCGCCGATCATCGCCAGGCCCATGCTGTTGGCTGCGCCCGCCACGAAGGTGATGCCGACATCGGCACCGCGGCCCTTCAACGCTTTGGCGATGTTGGCCGCCGCTTCGATGATGGCTTCGCTACCGGCGTTGCTGCCGGTCACGATCAGCGGTTTGCGTGCGCCGGTCAGCGCCTGCACGATGATATCGACTTTCTTGTTCAGGCCTTCAGCCAGATCGTTCACCGCCGGCGCTGCGCTATCCAGCGCGTGAGCGATGGCGAAGCCGAAGCGCGCCTGCTCGTCTACCGGCGCGCGGTAGTTCCAGGCGGCGATGTCATCCAGACGAGTGTTGTCGACGTTGGTGGTGAACAACGGATACTTGGCGTGTTGGCCGATATTCTGCACCGCCGCGATCTGCCAGTCGGCCACGCGTTGCGCCGCCGCCATCGCGCGGGCTTTGCCCTTGACGGCCTGACGCACGGACAGCGCGATGCGCGCGCCGGTTTGCGTCAGGTCTTCGCCCAGCACCAGCACCGCGTCGTAATCTTCGATCTCACGCAGCGCCGGCGTATGGACGCCGCCGTTTTTCAGCACGTTCAGCATCAGCGCCAGGCGTGATTGCTCCGCCTGAGCGATACCGGTGTAGTAGTTCTCGGCGCCGACCAGCTCGCGCAGTGCGAAGTTGCTTTCCAGGCTGGCGCGCGGGGAGCCGATGCCGATGGTTTTCTTCGCCTGACGCAGGATGTCCGCCGCGCCCTGCATCGCCTGCTCGGCGTTCAGGGTGATCCAGTCGTCGCCGCGCAGCTGCTGCGGTTGACGCGGACGATCTTTCTGGTTGACGTAGCCGTAACCGAAACGGCCGCGGTCGCACAGGAAGTAGTGGTTCACGCTGCCGTTGTAACGGTTTTCGATACGGCGCAGCTCACCATAGCGCTCGCCCGGGCTGGTGTTACAGCCGATGCTGCACTGCTGGCAAATGCTCGGCGCGAACTGCATGTCCCATTTACGGTTGTAACGCTCGGAGTGCGTTTTGTCGGTGAAGACGCCGGTCGGGCACACTTCCACCAGGTTGCCGGAGAACTCGCTTTCCAGCGTGCCGCTTTCCGGGCGACCGAAGTAGACGTTGTCGTGCGCGCCGTACACGCCGAAGTCGGTGCCGTCCGCATAGTCTTTGTAGTAACGCACGCAGCGATAGCAGGCGATGCAGCGGTTCATCTCGTGCGAGATAAACGGCCCCAGTTCCTGATTGTTGTGGGTGCGCTTGGTGAAGCGGTAGCGACGGAAGCTGTGGCCGGTCATTACCGTCATATCCTGCAGGTGACAGTTACCGCCTTCCTCACACACCGGGCAATCGTGCGGGTGGTTGGTCATCAACCACTCAACCACGCTTTCACGGAACTGCTTCGCTTCGCCGTCATCGATAGAGATAAAGGTGCCATCGGATGCCGGGGTCATACAGGACATCACCAAACGGCCGCGCGTATCTTCCGCGTTTTGGTATTGCTTTACCGCACATTGGCGGCAAGCGCCGACGCTTCCCAGCGCCGGATGCCAGCAAAAGTAAGGAATATCAAGGCCGAGGGAGAGACAAGCCTGCAGCAGGTTGTCCGCCCCGTCTACCTCATACTCTTTGCCGTCTACATGAATCGTAGCCATAGTCAGCATGCTTCCAAGTGGCCTGCCTTGCGGCAGGCGTTAATCAAAAATTCTGGCCGTGTTCGGGCGAATTCGGCTTACCAGCGCTGCTTCAGCAGATTGTTCGGCTGAATGCCGCCAATCGCATGGGCGTTGCCGAAGTGCTGCACGGCGATACCCGCCTCGAACTCTTCACGGAAATATTTAATCGCGCTTTGCAGTGGCTCTACGGCACCTGGCGCGTGGGCGCAGAAGGTTTTGCCCGGGCCGAGGGAACGGCACAGCTGTTCGAGGGTTTCAATATCCCCCGGCTGCCCTTCGCCGTTTTCCAACGCACGCAGGATCTTCACGCTCCACGGCAGGCCGTCGCGGCATGGCGTACACCAGCCGCAGGACTCGCGGGCGAAGAACTCTTCCAGGTTGCGCACCAGCGGCACCATGCCGATTTCGTGGTCTACCGCCATCGCCAGCGCGGTGCCGAGACGGCTGCCGGCTTTACCGATCGCGCCGTATTCCATCGGCAGGTCGAGGTGATCGGCGGTCAGGAAGTCGGTGCCCGCGCCGCCCGGCTGCCAGGCTTTGAAGCGCAGACCGTCACGCATGCCGCCGGCGTAGTCTTCCAGGATTTCACGCGCGGTGGTGCCGAACGGCAGCTCCCAGACGCCCGGATTTTTCACCCGGCCGGAGAAGCCCATCAGCTTGGTGCCTTTGTCTTCACTGCCGGAGATGCCGGTGTACCACTCCACGCCGTTCGCCAAAATGGCCGGCACGTTGCACAGCGTTTCGACGTTGTTGACGCAGGTCGGCTTGCCCCACACGCCGGCGCTGGCCGGGAATGGCGGCTTGGAGCGCGGGTTGGCGCGGCGGCCTTCCAGCGAGTTGATCAGCGCGGTTTCTTCGCCGCAGATGTAACGGCCGGCGCCGGTGTGCACGATCAGCTCGAAATCAAATCCGGTGCCGAGAATGTTCTTGCCCAGATAGCCGGCTTCGGTGGCTTCCGCGATGGCGCGACGCAGGTGCGCCGCCGCTTCGATGTACTCACCGCGCAGGAAGATGTACCCGCGGTAGGCTTTCAGCGCGAACGCGGAGATCAGCATGCCTTCCACCAGCAGGTGCGGCAACTGCTCCATCAGCAGGCGGTCTTTATAGGTGCCCGGCTCCATCTCATCGGCGTTACACAGCAGGTAACGGATGTTCATGGATTCGTCCTTCGGCATCAGGCTCCACTTCAAACCGGTGGAGAAGCCCGCGCCGCCTCGGCCCTTCAGCCCGGAATCTTTCACCAGGCTGACGATCTCGTCGGGCGCCAGGCCCTTCAGGGCCTTTTCCGCACCGGCATAGCCGTTTTTGCTGCGGTATTCGTCCAGCCACAGCGGCTGCTTGTCATCGCGCAGACGCCAGGTCAGCGGATGCGTTTCGGGAGTGCGTACAATGTGCTTGGTCATTGATACTGCTCCAGTAGCGTCTCGATATCTTCAGGCTTCAGCTGACTGTGAGTGTCCTCATCAATCATCATGGTCGGCCCTTTATCGCAGTTACCCAGACAGCAGGTCGGCAACAGCGTGAAGCGGCCATCAAAGGTGGTTTGACCCGGCTTGATGTTCAGCTTCTTCTCGATAGCGGCCTGAATGCCCTGGTAACCGGTGATGTGACAAACAACGCTGTCACAATAACGGATCACGTGACGTCCTACTGGCTGACGGAAAATCTGGCTGTAGAACGTGGCCACGCCTTCTACGTCGCTGGCGGGGATGCCCAGCACTTCCGCGATGGCGTAAATCGCACCGTCCGGAACCCAACCGCGCTGCTTCTGCACAATTTTCAGTGCTTCGATGGAAGCGGCGCGCGGATCCTCGTAATGGTGCTTTTCGTGCTCGATCGCATCACGTTCTTCCGCGCTCAGTACAAATGCATCAACGCCGCTCTTAGGAGCGGCTGCGTTGATGGGCTCGAGCGCATCATTGACTGCGTGATTGTCTTTTTGATCATGCATAGTTAGCGGTCCACATCTGACATTACAAAATCGATACTACCCAGATAGACGATCAGGTCGGAAACCAGGCTGCCACGGATGACCGATGGGATCTGCTGCAGGTGCGCAAAGCTCGGCGTACGTACCCGGGTGCGATAGCTCATGGTGCTGCCGTCGCTGGTCAGGTAGTAGCTGTTGATCCCTTTGGTGGCTTCAATCATCTGGAATGATTCGTTGGCTGGCATCACCGGACCCCAGGAAACCTGCAGGAAGTGGGTGATCAGCGTTTCAATGTGCTGCAGCGTGCGCTCTTTCGGCGGCGGCGTGGTCAGCGGGTGATCGGCCTTGAACGGGCCTTCCGGCATGTTGTTCAGGCACTGTTCGAGGATGCGCAGGCTCTGGCGCAGCTCTTCCACCTTCAGCATCACGCGGGTGTAGCAGTCGCTGGTGCCGTCGCCGACCGGCACTTCGAAGTCGAAGTTCTCGTAGCCGGAATACGGACGCCATTTACGCACGTCGAACTCAACGCCGGTCGCGCGCAGGCCGGCGCCGGTCACGCCCCACTCCAGCGCTTCTTTGGCGTTGTAAGACGCGACGCCGATGGAGCGGCCTTTCAGGATGCTGTTCTTCAGCGCCGCTTTCACGTAGGAGTCCAGACGTTTCGGCATCCAGTCGAGGAATTCACGCAGCAGGCGATCCCAGCCGCGCGGCAGATCGTGCGCGACGCCGCCGATGCGGAACCAGGCCGGGTGCATACGGAAACCGGTGATCGCTTCCACCAGATCGTAGATCTTCTGACGGTCGGTAAAGGCGAAGAACACCGGAGTCATCGCGCCGACGTCCTGAATGAAGGTGGAGATGTACAGCAGGTGGCTGTTGATGCGGAACAGTTCGGACAGCATCACGCGGATGGTGTCGACGCGCTCAGGCACCTTGATGCCGGCCAGTTTCTCGACCGCTAGCACGTAAGGCATTTCGTTCACGCAGCCGCCGAGGTACTCGATGCGGTCGGTGTACGGAATGTAGCTGTGCCAGGATTGACGCTCGCCCATCTTCTCGGCGCCGCGGTGGTGATAGCCGATATCCGGCACGCAGTCGACGATCTCTTCGCCGTCCAGCTGCAGAATGATGCGGAACGCACCGTGCGCGGACGGGTGGTTCGGGCCGAGGTTGAGGAACATGAAGTCTTCGTTCTCGGTGCCGCGCTTCATGCCCCAGTCTTCCGGCTTGAAGGTCAGCGCTTCCATCTCCAGATCTTCTTTCTGCTTGGTCAGCACGAAAGGATCGAATTCGGTGGCGCGCGCCGGGTAGTCCTTACGCAGCGGGTGCCCTTCCCAGGTCTGCGGCATCATGATGCGCGACAGGTGCGGGTGGCCGTCGAAGGTGATGCCGAACATTTCCCAGGTTTCGCGCTCGTACCAGTTGGCGTTCGGGAACACCTTGGTCGCCGTCGGCACGTGCAGGTCTTTTTCAGACAGCGCCACCTTCAGCATGATGTCGCGGTTGCGCTCGATGGAGATCAGATGGTAGAAAACGGAGAAATCCGCAGCGGGTAGGCCGTCGCGGTGGGTGCGAAGACGTTCGTCCACGCCATGCAGATCGAACAGCATGACATACGGCTTCGGCTGTTTTCTCAGGAACGTCATTACTTCCAGTAACTGGTCAGGTTTAACCCATACCACGGGCATGCCGGTGCGGGTGGCCTGAACAGTAAAGGCTTCCGGCCCAAAACGGTTGCGCAGTTCGCCGATCACCGGGTCGTCAAGGTGATCTCGGGTCTGCCAGGCAGGCAAGGCGTCGTGCGTCGTCAAATCTGTCATAATTTTTTTTCACCACACTAAAGGGTTATTCGCCGCAAGTTTCACTTTTCGCTGTGTTAACCAATAGCGCACTAAGATGGACGTTAAATGAACGTCTTAAATCTCGTCAGGCGTCCGGAGGTTGGTCACCGCGATGCGCTCGCCGTGTTTACGCTCTCTTTCAGACTGCATATTGGCGCGGTAAACGCCCTGATCGCCGACAACCCACGACAGCGGGCGACGTTCTTTGCCGATGGATTCCTGCAACAGCATCAGCGCTTGCATGTAGGCTTCCGGACGCGGTGGGCAGCCGGGAATGTACACGTCGACCGGCAGGAACTTGTCCACGCCCTGCACCACGGAATAGATGTCGTACATGCCGCCGGAGTTGGCGCAGGCGCCCATCGAAATCACCCATTTCGGTTCCAGCATCTGCTCGTACAGGCGCTGGATGACCGGAGCCATCTTGGTGAAGCAGGTGCCGGCCACCACCATCAGGTCAGCCTGACGCGGGGAGGCGCGCAACACTTCCGCACCGAAACGCGCCACGTCGTGAACGGCGGTAAACGACGTCACCATCTCCACGTAACAGCACGAAAGGCCGAAGTTATACGGCCAAATAGAGTTTTTACGCCCCCAGTTCACCATGTCATGCAGCGCATGTTCGAGTTTACCCATGTAAACCGTGCGGTGGACCTGTTGTTCCAGGGGATCGGCGACGATCTCCTGTTTTTGCAGGGGATAACGGTCGTTCTCACCGTTCGGGTCTATGCGGGTGAGCGTATAGTCCATCTTAATGCCTCGCTGTTACTGCGGATGACTGTTGGTGTTAGTGATCGTGCTTGGTTTGCTGCGGCGTTGGGAACGCGCCGGAGTCCAATCCAACGCGCCGATGCGCACCAGATAAACCAGACCGGCCAATAGCACCAAAATGAAAATGGCGGCTTCGATAAAGCCCACCCAGCCGCTCTCGCGAATCGAGACCGACCAGGCATACAGGTATAAGGCTTCAACGTCGAAAATAACGAAGAACATGGCCACCAGGTAGAACTTGGCGGACAAGCGCATGCGCGCCGTGCCGACGGAGTCGATACCTGATTCAAACGGGGTGTGTTTGGCGCGCGCCCGGGCTCTCCCGCCCAAGAAGAACGCACCCAGCAGCATTAAGCCGCAAAGCCCGATAGCCATGACGAGAAATACGGCGAGCGCCCAGTGATGAGCGATAACTTCAGTGGTTGTTGACATACTCTATGCTTACTCATCAAAAGTGGCGTCGATCGCACTGCTCTTGTCACCGGCAGTTAGTGCGCCACATCGATTTAAGGGAAGGATAAATAACCACACAAACAAACTGCTTTTACAGCGAGTTAGGCAGCGTTTTTCTGTGGGCTTTTTACTCCTTTCTATAACCTTTTGTCAACTTTGACAAAAGTATCTACACACTAGTTTACATACGTATCATTTGATTAACATTTGATGCGCCAGGGACAGGCTAAATCGTGTCAGTTAATTTTTGTGTAGAAACAGATAGATATAAACCAACATGCACATTTCAGTTTTACTATACCATTGTCTCAGGAATTCCCTGTTCTTCCACTCACTACCTAGGGGTATTTTTTTGATCCAGGACACGTTTTCAGCATAAATCCTCAAAAAAAGTGTGGCCCTTTAACAATTTTCCTCAAATTAAGCCGCAAAAACGGCCGTCATAAGCTAACAAAATAACCCTGCTATTACCATGCCTTTAACTCATTCAATCTTATTGTTCAAAAAATAAACCCAGCATCTTAAACCCGGTCAAATTCTCTTTTCAGCAACGCTTAAAAGTTAATAAAACAGGAAACTCATAACAAAATCACACTTAAACCTCTATAACAGTAGAAATCATTAAAAAACGGCCAAAAAAAACCTCCGCCGAAGCAGAGGTTTTTCATCAGATATCACGCCGCGGCGTTATTCTTCTTCGTCCACCAGGCTGGCATCATCCTGATCGCCCTGGAGACCGGCTTCCGCGCCGTTGAAGCCATAGCCGTCATTGCCGCCCTGCATCGCGCTGAAGATGGCCATTGCCAGTTCGTTGCTGCACTGCGCGTTTTTGCACAGCGCATACTGGGTATCCGGCAGCGGCGGCAAACCTTCCACCGCGCCCAGCACCCGCAGATCGGGGCTCATCATCTCGATCGGCCGCGCGGTCACGCCCAGGCCGGCCTTACAGGCCGCCCGCACCGCAGACAGCGTGGAGGCGACGTAGGCGATACGCCACGGGATACCGGCTTCGTCCAACTGTTTGATCGCCAGCGCGCGGAACGGGCTTGGTTCATCCATCACCACCAGCGGGATAGGTTCGCCGGCCTGATAGTGGTAATCGGCAGCGCAGTACCACAGCGTCGGCGACGTGCGCAGCACGATGTGCGGGTGCCCGGCCGGATCGGCCGTGGTCACCGCCAGATCGATCTCACCCTCTTCCAGCAGATCGACCATCGTCGTGCTGCGCTTTACGCGCACGTCAATGGCCAGCTTCGGATAGATGGCGGTCACACGGTTCAACAGGAAAGGCAGAATGGTATCGGCGGTGTCGTCGGAAGCGCCGATGGTCAGAACACCTTTAATATTGTTGTACATCAGCGAGGTACAGGCTTCGTCGTTAAAGCGCAGGATCTTCCTGGCATAACCGAGAAGCTGAATACCATGCTCAGTCAGGAGTTTGTTGCGCCCATGGCGGGCAAACAGTTCTTTGCCGACCAGTTGCTCTAATCGCTGCATTTGTTGGCTGACGGCTGATTGCGTACGGCAAACGGCAACAGCCGCCGCCGCGAAGGTATTCAAATCAGCAACCGCAACAAAGGTTCTTAGCAGATCGAGGTCGAGATTAAGTATCGGACGATTTGCAGTTGTCATAGTGTATTCTTCACTTTTTTAAATTCTAATTTACGAACTACTACCCTGGTGTGTTTCTCAGACGCCGTTGAAAAGGACGGAGCCTGTTATGACAGTACCCCACTCATAAGTGGAGGGCAAAAAAATTACTTATGATTCGTTACCTCTATCGCCTTTTAAAATGCGATCTATCGATGGTGCTTATAGAACGCGGGAGACTGAATACCGGTGGAAAGGGAAAACCCCCACCGAACCTGAGATTTTACTCATTGATACCGCCTAATTTCCACTCCATTCGTGCTACTGAGAATCCTTATCAACCGGCGTTCAGACTGCATTACAGAGTAAGAAAAATAAATAATTAACGGCACCAACTTCGTGTTATCACTCAATGAATTTAATAAATTCAATCAGTAAGATTTTTACTTTAAATAATAATCCTATAACCACATAAACAATGCTTAAGCTGAAATATAAAGTAAAGCTAATGTAAATATGCCATTTTCTTAGTGTGGTGCGCTAACCGGCAACCCGCTATCAGACAACTCCGGTATTATCGTTCCTTTACAGTTTATTGAAGCCCATTCTCACTTTCGGCTTATCATTTCACTGCTACCGGCCGCGATCGCCGGCACGTCTCGTTTATCGACACGCAATTTAACAGAACAAAACCCTAGTAAAATTATAGTTCATGAAATTATGAACCACAAAATAACTTTACCTTTGCTTATCATAACTAAAATCCCCCTTTACGACATGCATTTGCACCAAAGGCGTGCAAAACCCTTCAAAAGCAACTACGCCAGGAGTACATTGGGCGGGTTGCGGCGTCCCACGGTAGGAGCGCCCCTATCCCAGCAAAAGGCTCAACTTTTTATGTCCCCCATTGAGAAATCCAGCAAACTGGACAACGTCTGCTATGACATTCGCGGCCCGGTGCTTAAAGAAGCTAAACGTCTTGAAGAAGAAGGCAACAAAGTCCTGAAACTGAACATCGGCAACCCTGCCCCGTTCGGTTTCGACGCCCCGGACGAAATCCTGGTCGACGTGATCCGCAATCTGCCCACGGCGCAAGGTTACTCCGACTCCAAGGGCCTCTTCTCGGCGCGTAAAGCGATCATGCAGCACTATCAGGCGCGCAACATGCGTGACGTGACCGTTGAGGATATCTACATTGGCAACGGCGTCTCCGAGCTGATCGTTCAATCCATGCAGGCGCTGCTCAACAGCGGCGACGAAATGCTGGTGCCGGCGCCGGACTATCCGCTGTGGACCGCCGCGGTCTCGCTGTCCGGCGGCAAGGCCGTACATTACCTGTGCGATGAGCAGGCCGGCTGGTTCCCGGATCTGGACGACATCATCAGCAAGATCACCCCGCGCACCCGCGGCATCGTGATCATCAACCCGAACAACCCGACCGGCGCGGTGTACAGTAAAGCGCTGCTGGAGCAGATCGTCGAGATCGCCCGCCAACACAACCTGATCATCTTCGCCGACGAAATCTACGACAAGATCCTGTATGACGAAGCGGAGCATCATTCGATCGCTGCGCTGGCGCCGGATCTGTTGACCGTGACCTTCAACGGCCTGTCGAAAACCTACCGCGTGGCGGGCTTCCGTCAGGGCTGGATGGTGCTGAACGGGCCGAAGAAGCACGCCAAAGGCTATATCGAAGGGCTGGAGATGCTGGCTTCGATGCGCCTGTGCGCCAACGTGCCGATGCAGCACGCCATTCAGACCGCGCTGGGCGGTTATCAAAGCATCAGCGAATTCATTCAGCCCGGCGGCCGTCTGTACGAACAGCGCAACCGCACCTGGGAACTGCTCAACGACATTCCGGGCGTCTCATGCGTGAAGCCGCAGGGCGCGCTGTATATGTTCCCGCGCATCGATGCCAAACGCTTCAATATCCATGACGACCAGAAACTGGTGCTGGATCTGCTGCTGCAGGAAAAAGTGCTGCTGGTGCAGGGGACCGCATTCAACTGGCCCTACCCGGATCACGTGCGTATCGTCACCCTGCCGCGCGTAGACGAGCTGGAAATGGCGGTCGGCAAGCTGGGCCGCTTCCTTGAAGGCTACCATCAGTAATCGCCTGGGGCGCAGCGCCTTGCTGCGCCCTTCTCTCATTGCCCGGTTGCAAAATTCGCCGTCACTGCTTCACAATGGGGCCCTCACTTGCCGTTAAAGAGAGCACCATGAGCCAGAGCCATTTCTTCGCCCATCTGTCCCGCCTGAAACTGATCAACCGCTGGCCACTGATGCGTAACGTGCGTACCGAGAACGTCTCCGAACACAGTCTGCAGGTGGCCTTTGTCGCCCACGCATTGGCGGTGATCAAGAACCGCAAATTCAACGGCAACCTCAACGCCGATCGCGTTGCCCTGCTGGCGATGTACCACGACGCCAGCGAAGTGATCACCGGCGACATGCCGACGCCGATCAAGTACTACAATCCGCAGATCGCCCATGAGTACAAGAAGATCGAAAAGATCGCCCAGCAAAAGCTGCTGGACATGATCCCCGCTGAGCTGCGCAACGATTTCCGCACCATTCTCGATGAGCACTACTACAGCGAAGATGAAAAACAGGTGGTAAAGCAGGCGGACGCATTGTGCGCCTACCTGAAATGCCTGGAGGAGCTGTCTGCCGGCAACAACGAATTCACCCTGGCCAAGGCGCGGCTGGATAAAACCCTGGAGCAGCGCCGCAGCCCGGAAATGGACTACTTCATGGAGGTATTCATTCCCAGTTTCAGCCTGTCATTGGACGAAATCAGCCTCGACAGCTCGCTGTAACCCCGCCGGCGCAGCCTCGCTGCGCCGTTAAAAACCGTAGAGCCACGGCACCACAATCACGCTGACCGCCATCACCAACAGGGTGAACGGCACGCCGAGCCGCACGAAATCGCCGAACTTGTAATTGCCCGGCCCCAGCACCAGCGTATTGACCGGTGAAGAGACCGGCGTCATAAAGGCGGCGGACGCGGCGACGGCGATAATCATCGCGAACGGGTATGGCGATACCCCCATTTCGCGCGCGGCGGCGATGGCGATCGGCGCCATCAGCACCGCCGTCGCGGTGTTGGAAATAAACAGGCCGATGGTGGCGCACAAGACGAACAGGCACAGCAGCATCACGCGCGGCCCCGCGCCGCCGGCGACGTCCATCAGCCCGCTGACGATCAGATCCACCCCGCCGGTCTTTTGCAGCGCCTGCGCGAACGGCATCATGCCGACGATCAAAATAATGCTCGGCCAATGGATCGATTTATAGGCGCTCTCCATATCAATACAGCGGAACTTGCCCATCAGCAAACAGGCGATCAGCGCCGCGATTGGGTTGGGGATTTCGTCGGTCAGCATCATCGCCACCATCAGCGCCAGACAAAACAGCGCGTGCGGCGCCTGCGTGATGGCCGGTGCCACTTCGTCCACCTCGGCCGGCAGATTGAGCACGATAAAGTCGTGGGTTTTGGCCTGCAGCTGACGAATCGCCTTCCAGTCGCCGATCACCAGCAAGATGTCGCCCAGTTCCAGCGGCTCGTCCACCAATTTGCCGCCCAGCGTCTCGCCGTGGCGGCGGATACCCACCACGTTCAGATCGTAGCGGCTGCGGAACGCCGCTTCGCGCAGGCTTTTACCCAGCAGCGCCGAGTCCGGGATCAGCGAGACCTCCGCCATACCGACGTTGCGCGACTGTTCAGAGAAGTAATCACCGCGCAGCACCATCGGCTCCAGCCGCTGTTCGCCGCAGAATTCGCGCAGATCGACCTGGCTGTCCGACATGTCGATCAAGAGGACGTCGCCCTCGCGCAGCTCGGTGCTGCCGGAGGCGCTGACCATCACCCGCCGGAAGCGTTTCCAGCGCTCGATGCCCACCACGTTGGCGCCATAGCGCGCGCGCAGGTGCAGCTCGTCCAGCGAACGCCCGATCAGCGGCGAAGCGCTGCGGACAGCCAACCGCCGCGCACGGCCGGTCAGCTTATAATCGCGGATCAGGTCACGGAAGGTGCGGCGCTGCCAGTCGTCGCCGGCTTTGCCCGTGTCACTGCTGCCCAGCCAACGGCGGGCGATCAGCATGTAGCCGACGCCCAGCGCCAGCACCGCCAGGCCGATCGGCGTCACGCTGAAGAAACCGAAACCATGGATGCCTTCGCGCACCAGTTCGCTGTTGACCACCATGTTGGGCGGCGTGGCCACCAGCGTCATCATGCCGCTGATAAGCCCGGCGAAACTGAGCGGCATCATCAGCCGCCCCGGCGCGATCTTCATTCTCGCCGTCACGCTGAGCACCACCGGGATAAAGATCGCCACCACGCCGGTCGAGCTCATAAATGCCCCCAGCCCGGCGACCGTCACCATCAGCAGCATCAACATTTTGGTTTCGCTGCTGCCGGCGACTTTGACCAGCCAATCGCCCACCTGATAAGCCACGCCGGTGCGCACCAGCCCTTCGCCGATCACGAACAGCGCGGCGATCAAAATCACGTTGGGATCGCTGAAACCGACCGTCGCCTCCTGCAGGCTGAGCGTGCCGCTCAGCACGAAAGCGATGATCACCAACAGCGCCACCACGTCCATACGCAGCTTGTTGGTGGTAAACAGCACGATGGCAATCAGCAGTAAACTCAGCACCCACAGTAATTCGCTGTTCAAAACGGCCTCATCCGGCAAATGTCCAAGGGCCTAAAAAATAGCATAAAAAAACCCCGCCGAGGCGGGGTCTAATCAATTAGGGTGAAGATAATGCCGCTCAGGCCAGCCGGCGAACGATCGCGCCCTGCGCCGTTTTATCGACGGCGATCTGCGCCAGCGAATCCAGCCGCAGGTCGACCTGCTCCAGCTTCGGCGCATCGGCCGGGGCGTTGACCGCAATCACCTGGCAACCCGCCGCCAGGCCGGAGAGAATGCCGGCCGGTGCGTCTTCGACCACCACGCACTCGTGCGGCGCCAACCCCAGGCGCTCGGCGCCCAGCAGATAGGCGTCGGGCTGCGGCTTGCCATGTTTAACCTGCTCAGCGGTGATGAACACCGCCGGCTGCGGCAAACCGCCGGCCCGGCGGCGAGCGCCGGCCACCGGCACCGAACCGGAGGTGACGATCGCCCAAGGGATGCCGAGCGAGTTCAGGCGCTCCAGCAACGCAATCGCGCCAGGCAGCGCGCGAACGCCGTCGGTATCCTGCGCTTCCACCTGCTCCAGCAATTGGAATTCACGCTGAATTTCCGCTTCGCTTTCACCCGGCATAAAGTGGCGCAGAGAAGTAATGGCCTGTTTACCGTGAATGAAGTCCAGCACCGCTTGCGGGTCGACGCCGCGGCGCTCGGCCCAGTGCGTCCAGGCGCGCTCTACCGCCGGCAGCGAATCCACCAGGGTGCCATCAAGATCGAACAGAAAACCCTTACACTCCACAGAAAACCTCTTCTTAATCAAACATTGATGATTTGCGCTATCTCAACGGCGCTCAAATGATACTGGCGCGGGCAGGCCTGCCAAATCGCCAGCATACGCTGATATTTTTCCCACATTCTAGTCTGGGCGTTAAAACCGTGGCTGCCGGAATCAAAGTGAGTATAGCGCCCCTCGGTGCTAACCAGGAAACGCACGTAACTCAGGTAGCGCGCCTCGGTCGCGGCATCGAAACCGAGAAACGCCAGGCGGCGCTCGTCCAGATCCTGCTTCTCTTTCAGGTTGCCCCAGGAAACCTGCAGCGCATGATGCATCTCCATCACGTTGATGATGGTGCGGCACACCTCTTCGCTCAGTTCGCCGAAGTCGCGATCCAGCTCGCGCATTTGCAAACCGAAGCCGCGTTCGACGATGGTTTGCAACCGGCGATAACGATCGCCGTTGTCCGGATCGAGCAGGGTCATCATCTTGTACTGATTCGACAGGATCAGCCGCTGGGCGTTGGTCATTTCCATCAGGATTTCCTCATTTCTGTGTGATGGCGGGAGCATCGCACAGCGCAAGAACGCAGGAAATCACAACTCGACCGTTCTTTGATTTAAACCGGGGTTATTGGCGCTTTGACGAGAAAGGCCGCATCAGCGCGGCCTTTTTTCATTTACAGATCGTCGAGGAAGGTTTTGTCCAGCTGCTTGAAGGCGCGCTTGAGCAAATCAGCCAACGTCTGATAGGTCGGCGTGCCTTCGAGCGGCGCCACCGCCTGTCCGGCTTCCGTCAGCTTGTTGCGCACCTCATGGAACCATTGCAGCAGCGTCGGCGGCAGCGGCGTGACCGAACGGCGCCCCAGCCACCACAAGCCCTGCATCGGCAGGCTGCAAGCGAACAGCGCGGTGGCGATCGCCGGGCCGAGCTGGCCGCCGAGCGCGATCTGCCAGGTCAGCGTGAAAATCGCCAACGGCGGCATGAAACGAATAGCGAAACGGGTGGCACGCGCAACGCGGTTCTCCGGAAAGACCGGTGCCAGACGTTTGTCTGACGGCCAGGTTTTCATATAATGCTGCCCGCGCTGGAAGACCTGAAACCAGCTTACGGAACCGGACGGTTTGCTCGTCATTGCGTACCTCAACGTCACGTAAAGAAACTAAAAGCGTGCTGCCAGAGACCATACTAAAAAATTTGAAGCTTTAAATTTATTTTGTGTTTGCACCGGGCTATCGGTATCCTAAGCCGGCCTTGTGGCCGGTAGAAGATGACGTAAATTTTGTCAACTTTTAGCCCTATAAAAATCAAGATTATTTAAACCGCAGAGAAATCATCGGTTTTTCCATCATCCTGTGATTTGTGCACTTCACATGATGTTAATCATAAATGTCATCGGCACTATGCGCTACGCTTGTTGTCTGATTGACGATTAATTCACCACGTGTGTTCGATTTTCTTTTAACAACACGACTATTTAAGTAGGTACTTCCATGTCGAGTAAGCTAGTACTGGTTCTTAACTGCGGCAGTTCTTCTCTGAAATTCGCCATCATCGATGCCGTTAACGGCGACGAATTCCTCTCCGGTTTGGCCGAGTGTTTCCACCTGCCTGAAGCTCGCATCAAGTGGAAAATGGACGGCGCCAAACACGAAGCTGCCCTGGGGGCCGGCGCTGCACACAGCGAAGCGCTGAACTTCATTGTTAATACTATTCTGGCACAAAAACCAGAGCTTTCCGCGCAGCTGACCGCCATCGGCCACCGCATCGTGCACGGCGGCGAGAAGTTCACCGCCTCCGCCGTGATCAACGACGAAGTTCTGCAGGGTATCAAAGATTCCGTGCCGTTTGCACCACTGCACAACCCAGCTCACCTGATCGGCATCGCGGAAGCGCTGAAATCCTTCCCTCACCTGGCTGACAAGAACGTTGCCGTGTTCGACACCGCGTTCCACCAGACCATGCCGGAAGAATCTTACCTGTACGCCCTGCCGTACAGCCTGTATCGCGACCACGGCGTTCGCCGCTACGGCGCACACGGCACCAGCCACTTCTACGTGACTCAGGAAGCCGCGAAGATGCTGAACAAGCCGGTGGAAGAAGTGAACGTGATCACTTGCCACCTGGGCAACGGCGGTTCCGTCACCGCAGTGCGCAACGGCCAATGCGTTGACACCTCCATGGGTCTGACCCCGCTGGAAGGCCTGGTGATGGGCACCCGCAGCGGTGACATCGATCCGGCTATCATCTTCCACCTGCACGATTCTCTGGGCATGAGCGTTGATCAGATCAACAAGATGCTGACCAAAGAATCCGGCCTGCTGGGCCTGACCGAAGTCACCAGCGACTGCCGTTACGTTGAAGACAACTACGACAGCAAAGCCGACGCCAAACGCGCCATGGACGTGTTCTGCCACCGTCTGGCCAAATACGTCGGCGCCTACAGCGCGCTGATGGAAGGCCGTCTGGACGCGGTGATCTTCACCGGCGGCATCGGCGAGAACGCCGGCATGGTGCGTGAGCTGACCCTGAACAAACTGGGCCTGCTGGGCTTCGAAATCGACCACGACCGCAACATGGCCGCTCGCTTCGGCAAATCCGGCGCCATCACCAAAGACGGCAGCCGCCTGGCGCTGGTGATCCCGACCAACGAAGAGTTGGTCATCGCGCAGGACGCATCCCGCCTGACCGCGTAATGCTCTCAAAACACCGTCAGCCCAGGCTGACGGTGTTGTTTTAGCCTCATGTTAATCGTGAAGAGGACTATTCTGTGTCACGTACTATTATGTTGATCCCCACCGGCACCAGCGTCGGCCTGACCAGCGTCAGCCTGGGTGTCATCCGCTCCATGGAGCAAAAAGGCGTTCGTCTGAGCGTGTTCAAGCCTATCGCTCAACCGCGCACCGGCGACAACGCACTCGACCAGACCACCACCATCATCCGCAGCAGCAACTCCACCATTACGGCGGCCGAACCGCTGCGCATGGACTACGTTGAGGGCCTGCTGAGCTCCAACCAGCAAGACGTGCTGATGGAAGAGATCGTGGCGCGCTACCACGAGAACACCAAAGACGCGGAAGTGGTGCTGATCGAAGGCCTGGTGCCGACCCGCAAACACCAGTTCGCCAACGCGCTGAACTACGAGATCGCCAAAACCCTGAACGCCGAGATCGTCTTCGTGCTGGCGCTGGGCAACGACTCCCCGGCGCAGCTGAAAGAGCGCATCGAACTGGCGCGCACCAGCTTCGGCGGCAGCAAGAACAAAAACATCACCGGCGTGATCATCAACAAGCTGAACGCACCGGTCGACGATCAGGGCCGCACCCGTCCTGACCTGTCCGAAATCTTCGACGACTCCACCAAGGCCAGCATCGCCCATGTCGATCCTGCGCAGCTGTTCGCCAACAGCCCGCTGCCGGTTCTGGGCTGCGTGCCGTGGAGCTTCGATCTGATCGCCACCCGCGCCATCGACATGGCTCGCCACCTGAAGGCCCGCGTGGTCAACGAAGGCGACATCATGACCCGCCGCGTGAAGTCCGTGACCTTCTGTGCGCGCAGCATTCCGCACATGCTGGAACACTTCCGCCCAGGCTCCCTGCTGGTGACCTCCGCAGACCGTCCTGACGTACTGGTCTCCGCCTGCCTGGCGGCGATGAACGGCGTGGAAATCGGCGCTATCCTGCTGACCGGCGGCTACGCCATCGACGAGCCGATCAAGAAGCTGTGCGAACGCGCCTTCCAGACCGGCCTGCCGGTGTTCATGGTCGACACCAACACCTGGCAGACCTCGCTGAGCCTGCAGAGCTTCAACCTCGAAGTGCCGGCGGACGACCACCAGCGCATCGAGAAAGTGCAGAACTACGTGGCCAGCCACATCAGCACCGAGTGGATCGATTCGCTGACCGCCACCTCCGAGCGTTCACGCCGCCTGTCTCCACCGGCGTTCCGTTACGAGCTGACCGAACTGGCGCGTAAAGCCGGCAAGCGCATCGTGCTGCCGGAAGGCGACGAGCCGCGCACCGTGAAAGCGGCGGCCATCTGTGCCGAACGCGGCATCGCGGAATGCGTGCTGCTCGGCAACCCGGACGAGATCCAGCGCGTCGCGGCGGCGCAAGGCGTTGAGCTGGGCAAAGGCATCGAAATCGTCGATCCGGTCGCCGTGCGTGAAAACTACGTGCCGCGTCTGGTTGAGCTGCGCAAGAGCAAGGGCATGACCGAAGTGGTCGCGCGCGAGCAGCTGGAAGACAACGTGGTGCTCGGCACCCTGATGCTGGAACAAGGCGAAGTCGACGGTCTGGTCTCCGGCGCGGTTCACACCACCGCCAACACCATCCGTCCGCCGTTGCAGCTGATCAAAACCGCGCCGGGCAGCTCGCTGGTATCCTCCGTGTTCTTCATGCTGCTGCCTGACCAGGTACTGGTCTACGGCGACTGCGCGATCAACCCGGATCCGACCGCCGAGCAGCTGTCTGAAATCGCCATCCAGTCTGCGGATTCCGCCGCCGCCTTCGGCATCGAGCCGCGCGTAGCGATGATCTCCTACTCCACCGGCAACTCCGGTGCGGGCAGCGACGTCGAGAAAGTGCGCGAAGCGACCCGTCTGGCGCAGGAAAAACGCCCGGACCTGATCATCGACGGCCCGCTGCAGTACGACGCCGCCATCATGGCCGACGTTGCCAAATCCAAGGCGCCGAACTCACCGGTGGCCGGCCAGGCGACCGTGTTCATCTTCCCGGATCTGAACACCGGCAACACCACCTACAAAGCGGTACAGCGTTCCGCTGACCTGGTCTCCATTGGGCCGATGCTGCAAGGCATGCGCAAGCCGGTGAACGACCTGTCGCGCGGCGCACTGGTTGACGATATCGTCTACACCGTTGCGCTGACGGCGATCCAGTCTTCCCAGGCTGACGCTGCCGCCGCCAAGGCCTGATATTCTTCAGGTTGAGCGATAAAAAAGCGCCGGTCATTGACCGGCGCTTTTCTTTTGCGTTCCCTAACGCGCCAGCAACTGCCCGGCAGCCTCCAGAATATGCTCGGCGGTCAGGCCGTACTCCTGCTGTAAAAACGCCTGAGTGCCCACCTGGCCGTAACGCTCCTTCACCCCCACGCGCCGCATCGGCGTCGGGCACTCCTCCGCCAGCACTTCCGCCACCGCCGATCCCAGCCCGTTATGAATGCTGTGGTTTTCACAGGTGACGATGCGTCCGGTCTTGGCCGCGTAGGTTTTGATCAGTTCACGGTCAATAGGCTTGAGGGTGAACATATCGATCACCGCCGCGCTGACGCCCTGCCGCGCCAGCATCTCCGCCGCCTTCAGCGCCTCCGCCACCATGATGCCGTTGGCGATCAGCGTGATATCGTCGCCGTCGCGCAGCAGGTTGCCCTTGCCGATGGTAAAGCGCGAGCCCTCCTGGTAGATGCGCGTCGCCTGCTTGCGGATGGTGCGCACCCAGTAGAAGCCGCGCAGATCCATCAGCTGGCGCAGAACGTCGGCGAACATGGTGGCGTCGGTCACCTCCAGCACCACCGAATGCGCCAGCCCGCGCACGATGCCCATGTCTTCGAACGACATGTGGGTGCCGCCGTTGTGGCAGGCGCTCACCCCGGCGTCGGAAGCGATCACCTTGACGTTGTTGCGCTGGTAATCCAGCGACATGAACAGCTGATCGAAACAGCGGCGGCTGGCGAAGGCGGTGAAAGTGTGCACGAACGGCACCCGGCCGGTGAGCGATAGCCCGGCGGCGACGCCGATCACGTTGGCCTCCATGATGCCGCAGTTGATCACGTGCTGCGGGTGATCCTGGTGCACGCCGTCCATCGCCATCGAGCTCATCAAATCCGCCTCCAGCGCGATGATCGGCGCGCCCGCCTCAATCTGCCGCCGCACCGCGCCGGCGTAGACTTTGCGCATTTCGACGGTGTCGTTTTCCAACTGCGTCACTACGTTAAACATGGGCGGCCTCCAGTTCGGCGATGGCTTTTTCAATCTCCAGCTGCACGTCCGGCGTCAGGCGCAGGTGGTGTGAGTTCGACAGGTTTTCCAGATAGGTCACGCCCTGTCCCTTGATGCTGTCGAGCACGATCGCCAGCGGCCGCTGTTCACCGCCGCGCGCCGGCGCTACCGCCGCCAGCAGCGCCGCGATGTCGTCGCCCTTGACAGTCTGCACCTCAAAGCCGAAGGCGCGGAACTTGGCGGCCAGATCGAACGGTTGGATCACCTCGTCCAGCGCGCCGTCCAGCTGTTGCTTGTTGTAATCGATGAACAGCGTCAGGTTGTTCAGGTTGTGGTGGGCGATAAACTGGAACGCCTCCCAGCACTGTCCTTCATTCAGCTCCCCGTCGCCGAGAATGCTGAACACCCGATTGCGCCGCCCCGCCAGCCGATGGGATAACGCCATGCCGGCGGCGATCGACACGCCCTGCCCCAGTGAGCCGGTGGTGGCGTCCACGCCGCGCGTGCGCAGCCGGTCCGGGTGGCTCGGCAGACGCGTGCCGTTCTGGTTGAGGGTCTTCAGTTCCGCCAGCGGGAAGTAGCCCTTGATCGCCAGCGTGCTGTACAGCGCCGGGCCGGCGTGCCCTTTCGACAGCACAAAGTCATCGCGCTCCGGCCAGTCCGGATCCGCCGGATCGATGCGCATCACGCCGCCGTACAGCACCGCCAGCGTCTCCACCACCGACATGCAGCCGCCATAGTGGCCGAAGCCCAGCCCGGTCAGCGCTTTCAGCGTTTCCAGGCGGATCGCGCGCGCCAAGGCACGCAGCTCTTCAATTTCCGTTTCGCTCGTTGTGTCGTTCATCAGTCTGCCCTCGTTATTTCTCGACGCGGTCAGCGGCCGGCGCGCCTTTGCGTTTTCCCAGGAAGTTATGCGCCACCAGCAGCGCGAACACGGCGACGATCGCCAACATGATCATCTCCTTCGACATAAAGCGCGCCATATTGCCCAGCAGGATGCCGATCGCGCCGAAGTCGGCGTCGGAGAAGGTGGTGTTGGCAAAACCAAGCGCCCCCAACACCGGCAGCAGCAGCACCGGCAGGAAGGTGATCAGCAGCCCGTTGGCAAAGGCGCCCAGCATCGCGCCGCGCCGCCCGCCGGTCGCGTTGCCGAACACCCCGGCGGTAGCGCCGGTGAAGAAATGCGGCACCACGCCGGGCAGGATCAGCACCATCTTCAGTTGCCCCAGCAGGAACAGCCCGGCCAACCCGCCAAGGAAGCTGAACAGGAAGCCGATCAGCACCGCGTTGGGGGCATAGGGATAAACCACCGGACAATCCAACGCCGGCCGCGCGTTAGGCACCAGTTTTTCCGAGAAGCCGGTGAACGCCGGCACGATCTCCGCCAGAATCAAGCGCACGCCCTGCAGAATGATGAACACCCCGGCGGCGAAGGTGATGGCCTGGATAATCGAGTACACCAGGTAGTTCTGGCCGCCGCTGAGCTCGCTTTCCACATAGGCCCGCCCGGCGCAGATCGCCAGGATCAGGTAGATGACGATCATGGTCATCGAGATCGAAATGGAACTGTCGCGCAGGAAGCTGAGATTTTTCGGCAGGTTCATCTCTTCGGTCGAGCGCGAGTTTTTCCCCACTTTCGAGCCGATCCAACCGGACAGCACATAGCCCAGGGTGCCGAAGTGGCCGAAGGCGATATCGTCGTTGCCGGTGATGCGGCGCATATAGCGCTGGGCAATCGCCGGGAAGAACGCCATCACCAGCCCCAGGGTCAACGCGCCGGTAAACACCAGCTGCACGCCCTCGAAGCCTGCCACCGTCAGGATGATGCCGATCATGCAGGCCATGTAGAAGGTGTGGTGGCCGGTGAGGAAGATGTATTTCAGCCGGGTGAAGCGCGCCACCACGATGTTCGCCACCATGCCGAACGCCATGATCAAGGCGGTGGAAGCGCCGTATTTCTCCAGCGCGATAGAGACGATCGCTTCGTTGTTAGGAATGATGCCCTGAATATTAAACGCGTGTTCGAACATGCCGCCCAACGGATTGAGCGACCCGACCAATACCGTGGCGCCGCCGCCCAACACGATAAAGCCGAGAATGGTTTTTACCGTGCCTTTCACCACGTCGGAAAAGGATTTCTTTTGCGCCAGCAAACCGATCAGCGCAATAAGCCCGACCAGCACCGAAGGCACCTTTAATATATCCACCACAAACTTGAGCGTTTCCTGGATAAACATATCCACCTCGCCAATCGTTTTATTCAGAGGATTGAGTGGGCTTCGAAGTAAGCGCGCAGCTTGGCTTCCAGCTCATTGATGTCGATGATGTTGCTGATCACCACCAGCTGCTCGGCCGGCACGCTGGCGCTGTCGGCAATGTCTTTTGCCATCACGAACACGTCGGCCGCGCCGGGAGTGGCGGACGACAGATCGGAGTGTTCAACCTCGGCCTCCACCCCCATCTTTTTCAGCACCTTTTTAATGTTCATTTCCACCATAAAGCTGCTGCCGAGACCTGAACCGCAAATCGCCATGATTTTCATGATATCCACCTGTTGAATTTAGCGTGTAGGGTAGCGCCGCCGGTCATATTCCCGGCGTTGTTAGCATTAATAATGTTCCTGGTGATTAAACGTTAATAGCGGGCGATAATATCCTCAATTTGCCGTTTATCTTTGGCGTGAAATAACGCCTCCATGGCCTGATTATCGGAAAATAATTCCGCCAGTTGCGAAATCAATTCGATGTGGCTGTTGCCGTCGGGTGCGGAAAGCATCACCACCACCTGAACCGGATCGTTATCCGCGGAATGAAAGTTCACCCCCTGATGGATCTTCAACAGCGATAACCCCAGCGCGTTGGCGCCCTGCTCCGGCCGGGCGTGTGGCATGGCGATGCCCGGCGCCAGGACGAAGTAAGGGCCGAGCTTCTCCTGCTGATGAAAGATGGCCGTCAGGTAATTCGGCGTAATCACACCGTCTTGCAGCAGCGGCTGCGCGCTCAGCGTTACCGCCTGGCGCCAGTCCTCCACCCGTTCGCACAGCTGTATATGATCGGCGGTCAGCCACTCTTTCAGCACGTTATCCTCCCGAGAGTCGATGATTGCGGCCGGTGATTAATTCACCGGCGACGGTAAAACTTTAATCAACCCCTCCTGGCCACACAGTGATGGATATCACAAAGATAGCGCTACCAAAGCGCTATCATGCAGATCTGTGATAGCGCTATCAAAACGCCGTGCTGCGGTATGACGTTAACCACAATTTTTTCTCGCTCTTTCGGGTAACGGGGTAGAATGTGCCGCATACGGGGATCGTCGAAGCCGCGCCGTCGGCTTCCCACCCTCACCATTTTTATGCGCCGCGCGCGCATTTCAGTCGGGATTTGGCATGTCGATCGGTAAAAAACGACGCAGCACGGGCAGGGTGACGTTGGCTGATGTAGCGCAGCTGGCGGGCGTCGGCACCATGACGGTGTCGCGCGCGCTGCGCACGCCGGAGCAGGTTTCAGACAAACTGCGCGAGAAGATTGAAGCCGCGGTGAGCGAGTTGGGGTATCTGCCCAACCTGGCCGCCAGTTCGCTGGCGTCGGCCTCCTCTTACACCATCGCCATGGTGGTGCCCAGCCTGTCCGAATCCGGCTGCGCCGAGATGTTCGCCGGCCTGCAGAAAGTGCTGCAGCCCGCCGGCTATCACATCATGCTGGCGGAGTCGCAGCACCACCTGGAACGCGAGGAGAAACTGCTGGAGACCCTGCTCTCTTACAACCTGGCGGCGGCGGTGCTGCTCAGCGTCGAGCATTCGCAAAATGCCCGCAACGCGTTGATCGCCGCCAACATTCCGGTGGTGGAGATCGGCGCCGTGCGCGCCGATCCGATCGACATGAGCATCGGCATCGATTACGTGGCGGCCATGTATCAGCTGACGCAAACAGTGATCGCCAGCGGCTATCAGAATATCGGGCTGCTGTGCGCCAATCAGGAACAGTGGATTTTCCAGCAGCACCTGCAGGGCTGGCACAAGGCGCTGCTGCGCAACCATATGTCGCCGCATCGGGTGATCAACGCCGCACAGCCCGCCAGCTTCAGCACCGGCGCACAGCAGCTGCCGGAATTTTTGCTGGCCTGGCCGGAGCTGGACGCGCTGGTGTGCGCCTCGGACGAACTGGCGGGCGGCGCGCTGTATGAATGCCAGCGGCGGCGCATCAAGGTGCCGGACAATCTGGCGGTGGTGGGGTTCGGCAACAGCGAGTTCAGCCGGGTGTGCCAGCCGCCGCTGACCACCATGACCATTCCGCATCGCGATATCGGCATTCAGGCCGGCCAGGCGCTGCTGGCGCGGCTGAACGAGCAACCCTGGCAGCCGGCAGGTTCCCTGCCCGCCACGCTGTGCCGCCGTGACAGCTGCTGAATCCACAGCATAAAAAAAGCCGGTCGATGACCGGCTTTCTCACGCGTTGGCGTCTCAGTGGTTGTCGAGCGGCTTACCGTAATCCTGTTCGTTGTTGCGCGTCAGCCACAGCGACAGCGCCTTCAGCGAATCCGGGGTAAATTCGTCGCAGCGCGCGGTGATCTCTTCCGGCGTCAACCAGCACACCTCGGCCACTTCTTCTTCCTGCAGCGCGAACGGGCCGTGCGACACGCAGCTGAACAGCGCGCCCCACACCCGGCACTGCTCTTCTTCGAAGTAGAACAGACCGTGTTCGGCGAAAGGCACGCCGGCGATGCCCAGCTCCTCTTCCGCCTCGCGGCGCGCCGAATCCAGCACGTTTTCACCGCTTTGCACTACGCCGCCCGCCGTTGCGTCCAACCAGCCCGGGTAGAAGTCCTTGATCTCGGTGCGACGCTGCACCAGAATTTTTCCCATCCCATCATGCACCACAATATAGGTAGCACGATGACGCAGCCGCTCCGCCCGCATCTGTTGACGACTGGATTGCGCAATCACCTCGTTTTGCTCGTCGACGATATCAACCCATTCGGTATCTGCAGCCTGACCCTGTTCCGCCATCCTCTAAAACCTTCTATTTTGGCGCGATGCATCCCGCGCGCTGGTTAATCAATGAGTGTTTTTCAAAGATTTTTATTGTGTGTGTATAAATTAGTGCGTTTAGCGTGTTAACGCCACCTCCGCGACGACCTTGCCGTCGTCGAGCGCCAGCACGCGCAAAGTGCCCCGATCCAACATGCCGTAGCTGGCCGGAAAGCCCCCTTTCGGGATGCTGACCGAGCCCGGATTGAAGCAATAGATCTCACCCTGCCGCTCCGCCTGCGGCAGATGCGTATGGCCGTAGGCCAGGACGTCACCGCGGGATAACGGCGGCAGTGCCGAGGGATGATAAAGGTGACCGTGGGTCAAAAACAATCGTCTTTTTTGCAGTAAAACCTGTTGCCAGGGCGCCTCGATAGGGAACGTCAGCAGCATCTGATCGACCTCGCTGTCGCAATTGCCGCGAACGGCGATGATCTTGTCGCTATAGCGATTCAATCGTTCGGCAACCTGAGCGGGCTGATACCCGGCCGGCAGCGCGTTGCGCGGGCCGTGATTCAGCAAATCGCCCAGAAGAATCAGCCAGTCGGCGCCCTGTTGTGCGAACAATTCCAGCACGCGTTCGGTAGCCGGCAGCGATCCGTGGATATCCGAGGCGAACATCAGCTTCATAACCTTGTCCTATAGAGGGAAATAAGCGCCATTTTACCGCGCCGGCGCCGTGCGGCAAACCGCCGCCCGCCCCGGTGTAGAATTGTGATCCAACTGTGCAGATAGCATCGGACGAATCCCACATAGCCTGCTATCCTTAGCTGCTATTGTTGGATCTCTGATATACCTTTGTGCGCGGCGAAGACCGCAGCAACGTGTAATGAATTACAGATCACCTTACCGCAGGAGGCAACATGATTGACCTGTATTACGCGCCTACTCCCAATGGTCACAAGATCACCTTGTTTCTGGAAGAGGTCGGCTTGCCCTACCGTATCCATCGCGTAAACATCAGCGCCGGCGAGCAGTTCAAACCGGACTTTCTGAGCATTTCTCCCAACAACAAAATCCCGGCGATTGTCGATCAGCAACCGGTGGACGGCGGCGCGCCAATCAGCCTGTTCGAGTCCGGGGAAATCCTGCTGTATCTGGCGGAGAAGACCGGCAAGCTGCTGAGCAAGGGCCTGCGCGAACGCGCCGCCACCCTGCAGTGGCTGTTCTGGCAGGTGGCCGGGTTCGGGCCGATGCTCGGGCAGAATCACCACTTTAACCACTACGCGCCGCAGCCGGTGCCTTACGCCATCGAGCGTTACCATCTGGAAACCAAACGGCTGTACGGCGTGCTGGACGCTGAACTGCAAAAACACCCGTACCTGGGCGGCGATAACTACAGCATCGCCGATATCGCCACCTACCCGTGGGTGGTGTCGCATCCGCGCCAGCGCATCGATCTGGCAGATTACCCGGCGGTGCGCAACTGGTTCGAGCGCATCAGCAACCGCCCGGCGACCGAGCGCGCCTACAAACTGGCCGAACAAGCCTAAGCGCCTCCTCCGACTCCCCGTCGGCCGGGGAGTCACATCGTCCTCACGTTATCATTTCCTTACTTTCCGTGTATTCTGAACGCTAATAATCAGACCTATGGAGAATCTCTGATGTCTTTCAGTCAACCCGACGCCGTTATTCGCATTAAAAATCTGCGGCTGCGCACGTTCATCGGTATCAAGGAAGAGGAAATCAACAACCGGCAGGACGTGCTGATCAACGTGGTGATCCACTACCCGGCGGACAAGGCGCGCAACAGCGAAGACATCGCCGACGCGCTCAACTACCGCACCATCACCAAAGCGATCATCCGCCATGTGGAAGATAACCGTTTCGCGTTGCTGGAAAAATTAACGCAGGATGTGCTCGACATCGTAAAAGAACACGCCTGGGTAACCTATGCTGAAGTGGAGATAGATAAACTTCTGGCTCTGCGCTACGCCGATTCGGTCTCCATGACCATGAGCTACCGCCGGGGCTAACTCAGGGAGGTAGACCATGCGGATCCTGATCACCGGCGCAACGGGATTGATAGGCAGCAGCCTGACGGCAAGACTGCTGGCGCTTTCTCACCACATTACGGTACTGACCCGCGACGAGCGGCGCGCCCGAGCCAAACTGGGCGATCGGCCGAGCTATTGGCGAACGCTGGACGACCGGCAGTCGCTGGATGACTTCGACGCGGTGATCAACCTGGCCGGCGAACCTATCGCCGACAAGCGCTGGAGCGCGCAGCAGAAAGAGCGCCTGTGCCGCAGCCGCTGGGATCTGACCGAACGCCTGGCGCAGCTGATCAAAGCCGGCAGCACGCCGCCCGGCGTGCTGATTTCCGGTTCCGCCGTCGGCTACTACGGCGATCAGGGGCAGGCGGTGGTCACCGAAGAGGAGCCGCCGCACGACGAATTCACCCACCAGCTGTGCCAGCGCTGGGAAACGCTGGCGCTGCAGGCGCAGAGCGACGCCACCCGCGTCTGCCTGCTGCGCACCGGCGTGGTGCTGGCGCCACAGGGCGGCGCGCTGGCCAAAATGCTGCCGCCGTTCCGCTTCGGACTGGGCGGCCCGATCGGCGACGGCCGCCAATATCTGCCGTGGATCCATCTCGACGACATGGTCAACGGCATTATTTATCTGCTGGATCACGCCACCCTGAGCGGCCCGTTCAACATGGTGGCTCCTTACCCGGTGCATAACGAACAGTTCGCCGCCCAATTGGCCAACGTGCTCGATCGCCCGGCGTTTCTGCGGGTGCCGGCGTTCGTCATGCGTTTGTTGATGGGGGAAGCGGCGGTGCTGGTGCTCGGCGGCCAGCGGGCGGTGCCGAAGCGCCTGGAAGAAGCCGGCTTCCACTTCCGCTATCTGGAGTTGGAACAGGCGTTGGATGACGTTGTCAATCAGCGGGCCGAAGCCCGCTGATCTGAGGTTACTTCAACGCGCCGGACAGGAACTGCTGCAGGCGCGGGCTTTTGGGGTTGCCGAACAGCTCGGCCGGCGGCCCCTGTTCTTCAATCAACCCTTTGTGCAGGAAGATCACGTGGTTGGAAACGTGGCGCGCAAACTCCATTTCGTGCGTCACCACCACCATGGTCTTCCCCTCCTCCGCCAGCTTCTGCATGATGCGCAGCACCTCGCCCACCAGTTCGGGATCCAGCGCCGACGTCGGTTCGTCAAACAGCAGCACCTCCGGCTCCATCGCCAATGCGCGGGCGATAGAGACGCGCTGCTGCTGACCGCCCGACAGGTGCACCGGGTATTTGCCGCGCGCCCGCTCGTCGATGCCCACTTTGTCCAGGTAGCGCACCGCGCGCTCGTGCGCGTCGGCCTTGCTCAGCCCCAGCACCTGCACCGGCGCTTCCATCACGTTCTCCAGCACCGTCATGTGGCTCCACAGGTTAAAGTGCTGGAACACCATGGTCAGGCGGGTGCGCAGCAGCTGCAGCTGCTTCTTGTCGAATACCTTCAGCTGGCCGTCCTTGTCGCGCACCATGCGAATATCTTCGTTGTTCAGACTGATCGAACCTTCGCTCGGCTTCTCAAGGAAGTTGATGCAGCGCAGAAAGGTGCTTTTGCCGGAGCCGGATGAGCCGATGATGCTGATCACATCCCCGGCGTTGGCCGCCAGCGAGACGCCCTTCAGCACTTCGTGGTCGCCATAGCGTTTGTGCAGTTCCGTGACGGCTAATTTATTCTCAGACATGGTTTTCTTCCCGTCATTTATCAGTGACTAACGTGTGCCATCCAGCGTTTCTCAGCTTTGCGGAACAGGCTGATTAACACGTAGGAGATGATCAGATACAGCACCGCCGCGATGCCGAAGGCGTAGAACGGCTGATAGGTCGCGGCGTTGATGTCGCGCGCGATCTTCAGCAGATCCGGCACGGTGGCGGTAAACGCCAGCGCGGTGGAATGCAGCATCAGGATCACCTCGTTGCTGTAAGCCGGCAGCGCGGTGCGCAGCGCCGAAGGCAAAATGATGCAGCGATACATCTTGAAGCGCGAGAAACCGTAGGCGTTGGCGGCCTCGATTTCACCGTGCGGCACCGAGCGGATCGCCCCGGCGAAGATCTCGGTGGTATAAGCGCAGGTGTTGAGCGTCAGCGCCAGGATGGTGCAGTTGAGCCCGCTGCGGAAAAACGCATTGAGAAACTCGCTGCCGCGCACGATCTCGAGGCTGTACATGCCGGAGTAGAATACCAGCAGCTGCACGTACAGCGGCGTACCGCGAAACACATAGGTGTAGAGCCACACCGGGAAACGCACCCAGCGAAGGGAAGACACGCGCGCCACCGCCATCGGGATCGCCAGCAGCCCGCCCATCACCACCGAGGCGATCAGCAGCCACAGCGTGATCGCCACGCCGGTGAAGCGGTAGCCGTCGCTCCACAGCAGCGACTGCCAATACTGTTGCAGGATCTCAATCATAGCTCGGCCCTCTTGACGCCCAGTGAGTAACGCCGTTCAAGCCACAGCAGCACGCCGTTGGAAACGGTAGTGAAGACCAGATACACCACGCCGGCCACGATGGCGAAGAAGAACGGCTGATAGGTGCCTTTCCCCGCCAGCTGCGTGGCTTTCACCACGTCGTTTAGGCCAAGGATCGACACCAGCGCCGTCGCCTTCAGGATCACCTGCCAGTTGTTGCCGATGCCCGGCAGGGCGAAACGCATCATCGCCGGGAACAGAATGCGCCGGAAGATCTGCGCGCCGCTGAAGCCATAGGCCGTCGCCGCTTCGATCTGCCCTTTCGGCACCGCCAGATAAGCGCCGCGGAAGGTCTCGGTAAAATAAGCGCCGTAGATAAAGCCGAGGGTTATGATGCCGGCGCCGAGCGGATCGATATCGATCTGCGCGAAGCCCAGCAGCGTAGTGATATTGTTCAGCGCGATTTGCAGACCGTAAAAGATCAGCAGCATCAGCACCAGATCGGGCACGCCGCGGATCAGCGTGGTATAGGCGCCGAACAGGCCGGAGATAAAGGGGTTATGAGACAGTTTGCCACCGGCGCCGATCAGGCCGATCACCACCGCCAGCAGCACGGAACTGAGGGCCAGCTCCAGCGTCACCAGAGCCCCCTCGAAAATCAGTTGGGAATAGCCTTGCAGCATCTACTTCACCCTGTGGTCTAGGATCCGAACCATCGGGGCCGGCACGCCGGCCCCACAGTCACAGCATGGAACGGTAAGCGGATTACCCGCCATAGACGTCAAAGTCGAAGTACTTTTTCGCGTATTTGTCGTAGGTGCCGTCTTTGCGCATCTCGGCGAAAGCTTTGTCCAGCGCCGCCTTCAGCTCGGTATCGGTCTTGCGCAGCCCCATGCCGGTGCCGACGCCGAAGAACTTGTCATCCTTCACCGATTCGCCGGCGAACGCATAGTCTTTGCCCGGCGGCTGTTTCAGGAAGCCGTCGCTGCCCGCCACTTCATCCTGGAAGGCGGCATCGATACGCCCGGAAGCCAAATCGGCGTAAACCAGATCCTGGTTCTGGTAAGGCACGACGGTGATGCCCTTCGGCTGCCACATGGCGTTGGCGTAGGCTTCCTGGGTAGTGCCCTGCAACACGCCCACGCTCTTGCCTTTCAGGGCGTCCACGGTAGGCAACAGCTTGGATCCTTTCGGCGCGATCAGACGCGCGTTGGCGGCATACAGCTTGTCGGTAAAGGCGATTTCCTGCTGGCGTTTTTCGGTGATGGACAGCGAAGAGATGATGGCGTCGATTTTCTTCGCCTTGAGGGATGGGATCAGCGCGTCGAAGTCGCTCTCCACGAAGGTGCATTGGGTATTGATGCGTTTGCACAGCTCTTTGGCCAAATCGATGTCAAAGCCAACCAATTCGCCTTTGGCGTTTTTGGATTCAAACGGTGCGTAAGTCGGATCGGTGCCAATCTTCAGCGTGGAAGGAATGGCGGCAAAGGCGCTGCTGGCGGCGCTCAAAGCCAGAACTAACGGCAAAATCAAAACCCGCTTTTTCATAAATTACCCTCAAATTGATTTTTTTGATGCCACTACGGGCATTACTTTTCCCCACCAAATCAATTTGCAGTAATCGTGCCACATTAGGTGCTACGGGCGGAGGGAACGGCTCCGGCCTTCACAATACTGTTTCCTGGGACGATAACCGCAAAATTAAATCGGCCGCTCGGGGCCGCGCCACTGGCAGCCGCGATAAGGCGGCGCCATGAAACAGTGAACGTGATGAAGTGGGATCATTATGGTGCATGCGCCGCCCTAATTCAGTGCGGTGTTGCACAAATGTACCAATTTGGGGATGAAAATGTTAATCAGCGCCCTGCCAGCGGGTGAACAGATCGGCCGGCAGTTCGATATCAAACTGATCGATCACCCGATTGACGGTCTGATCGATGATGTCTTCCACGCTTTTCGGCTGGTGGTAAAACGCCGGCACCGGCGGCATGATCACCGCCCCCATCTCCGCCGCCTGCGTCATCAGCCGCAGGTGCCCAAGGTGCAGCGGCGTTTCCCGCACGCACAGCACCAAACGGCGGCGCTCTTTGAGCACCACGTCGGCGGCGCGGGTCAGCAGCCCGTCGCTGTAGCTGTTGACGATGCCGGACAGGGTTTTGATCGAACATGGCAGGATCGCCATACCCAGGGTTTTGAAAGAGCCGGAGGAGATGGCGGCGGCGATATCGCGCGCATCGTGCACCACGTCGGCCAGCGCCTGCACTTCACGCAGGCTGTACGGCGTTTCCAGCGCCAGCGTCTGCCGTGCAGCGTTGCTCATCACCAGATGGGTTTCCACCTCTGCGACGTCGCGCAAAACCTGTAACAGGCGCACGCCGTAGATCGCGCCGCTGGCGCCGGAAATGCCGATGATGAGTCGTTTCATGGAAAATGGCCTCTGCCGTAAAAAGTAAGATCAGGCAGACTTTGCCGCAATGGCGAGGGATAAGCAAGTTCACAGGAGCAAGGCGCACCGCCGCAGACGCGGCGATGCCCCCCGAGTAATCAACGCGGCCGGTTAGCCTTCGTTGTGCAGTTCCAGATTTTCCGCTTCGGTTTGCCCTCGCAGCGCCTTGGCGTCGTCGCTGCGCAGCGACTCCAGGTATTCCAGATAGCTTTGATCGACGTCTTTGGTCACGTAGATGCCGTTGAATACCGAGCATTCGAACTGGGTGATGTCCGGGTTCTCTTCGCGCACCGCTTCGATCAGATCGTCCAGGTCCTGGAAGATCAGCCCGTCGGCGCCGATGATCTGGCGGATTTCATCCACTTCACGCCCGTGGGCGATCAGTTCGTTGGCGCTCGGCATGTCGATGCCGTAGACGTTAGGGAAACGCACTTCCGGCGCGGCGGAAGCCAGATAGACGCGCTTGGCGCCCGCTTCGCGCGCCATTTCGACGATCTGCTCCGAAGTGGTGCCGCGCACGATGGAGTCATCCACCAGCAGCACGTTCTTGTCGCGGAATTCGGCGCGGTTGGCGTTCAGCTTGCGGCGCACCGACTGACGACGCGCCTGCTGGCCCGGCATGATGAAGGTGCGGCCGACGTAGCGGTTCTTCACAAAGCCCTGGCGGTAGGGCTTCTCGAGAATACGCGCGATCTCCAGCGCGATGTCGCAGGAGGTTTCCGGGATCGGGATCACCACGTCGATGTCCAGATCTTCCCATTCGCGGGCAATCTTCTCACCCAGCTTCTGGCCCATGCGCACGCGGGCGCTGTAGACCGAGATCTTGTCCATAAAGGAGTCCGGGCGAGCAAAATAGACGTATTCAAACAGGCACGGGTTGGTTTTCGGGTTCTCTGCGCACTGGCGGGTGAACAGCTGGCCCTTGGTGGTGATGTACACCGCTTCGCCCGGCGCCACATCGCGCAGGAACTCAAAGCCCAGGGTATCCAGCGCCACGCTCTCGGAAGCCACCATGTACTCGCTGCGGCCATCCTCCAGCGTGCGCTTGCCGATCACCAGCGGGCGAATGCCGTTCGGATCGCGGAACGCCAGCAGGCCGTGGCCGATGATCATCGCCACACAGGCGTAAGCGCCGCGCAGTTGCTGATGCATCGCGGCGACCGCGGTAAAGATGTTGTCGGCCTCCAGCGGATAATGCGGGAAGCGATCCAGCTCGCTGGCCAGCACGTTCAGCAGGATTTCCGAGTCGGAGGTGGTGTTGACATGGCGGCGGCCGCTTTCGAACAGCTTTTGGCGCAGCTCATGGGCGTTGGTCAGGTTGCCGTTGTGGGCCAGCGTAATGCCGAACGGCGAGTTGACGTAGAAAGGCTGGGCCTCAGAGGCGCTCGAGCTGCCGGCCGTCGGGTAACGCACATGGCCAATGCCCATGTTGCCCTGCAAGCGTTGCATATGGCGCGCCTCAAACACATCTTTCACCAGGCCGTTGGCTTTACGCAAACGGAACCCGTTGTGGGCGTCAATGGTGACGATGCCTGCGGCATCCTGGCCACGGTGCTGAAGCACCGTCAGCGCATCATAAATCGACTGGTTTACCGGCATGAAACCGGCGATACCGACAATACCGCACATGTTGTCTTTTCCTCATCAGCGCTACCGCCCCGGCAATTGGGTCGGCAAGAAACTCGACGTGCTCTGCAGGTAGTCAAAGAACCACCTGATGACGTAACTGAACTGGGGAATGAGCTGCGACTGTTTCCAGTCGGCACTCTGTGAAAAGCCGGTAAAGGTATCCAGGAAGAACAGGATCGCTGCGACGATCAATACTCCGCGCAGCGCGCCGAAGCAGATGCCCAACACCCGGTCGGTGCCCGACAGCCCGGTTTTCTCTACCAGTGAGCTAATCACATAGTTAACAATAGCCCCTACGATCAGGGTCGCGATGAACAAAATCGCGATCGCGATGCCGTTTCGCACCAGTTCATCTTCAAAACGAGTGAAATAGACCGCAAGGTAAGAGTAGAAATGGCTGGCAACAAAAAACGCACATCCCCATGTCACAAGTGACAATGCTTCGCGAACAAACCCTCGGATCAGGCTCACCAGAGCCGAAAATCCAATCACCGCTATAATGACGTAATCAATCCAGACCATGAACTATTCCAATGATGAATCGCCCCTGCATCCAATTCGCGGCGAATTCTAACAGAAAAAGAAAACGTTTGCGTAGGGGATTTCCTACCACGTTACAAATAAAAAGCGGCGATCAAAAAATTCCCAATCGCCGCGCCTACATAGGTGATTTCGCCTGTAAAAGGCGCGGTTTTTCTCGCTTTCTCTCCACCACTCCTTAATTCAGGGGCGCATCGTGCTGCGCCCCTGCGGGGTTTAACGGCCGTACGGCTTCACCTGCCCGCTCAGCCCGCTGATCGAGTTCAGCGACGGCAGCGCCGCCTGCAGCTTCTGCTTGGAGGCATCCGGGCCGACGTAGATGCGGGTGATCTGCCCCTGCACCGGCGTTGACGGCACGGTAAAGGCGCGATAGCCCGAGAGGCGCAGCGAGGCGACAATCTCGTTCGCCTTGGCGGCATTTTTCAACGCCCCGAGCTGCACGACGTAGGCTTGCCCGGCCGGCGCTTTTTCTTCCGCCGGTTTCGGCTGCGGCGTCGGTTCAGGTTTCGGCGTCGGCTCCGGCTTCGGTACCGGCTTCACTTCCACCGGTTTCGGTTGCGGCGCCGGTTTCGGTTTCACTTCCACCGGTTTGGTTTCTACCGGTTTCGGCTTGGGCTGCGGCACCGGCTGAGGACGCGTTTCGACCGGCGGCGGCGCCACCTGCGCCGGCTGCTGAGCACCTTGCCGCACCGCCTGTTGCGCCGCCGCTTCATTGGCCGCCTGCTGTTCGACCAGCGCGCCCGCCCCTTCCGGCGGCTGCGCCGGCAACGGTTGCGTCACCGGTGGCAGCACGTCGTTCTCTTCGACGTCGCCCGCCTTCGGCACCAAAGGAATGGCCGCGAATTCATCCTCGTAATGCTTCTTTTTACCGTCCAGCAACCCTGGCAGGATGATCACCCCCAGCGCCACCAGAATCACGGTTCCGACCAGTCGGTTCTGAAATTTACTCGCCACTCACACTCCCCGCATCTCGTCTGACGCCGCCATCACCTGCGCCACGGTGTGGAACGATCCACAGACGATTACAATATCCTGTTTATCAGCATCCTGCATAGCCTGCCGCCAGGCAGTTTCGACATCATTAAAGCGGCGCGGTTCCGCCAGATGTTGCGCCAGCTGTTCGACGCTGGCGCCGCGCGGCCCGTCGAGCGGCGCGCAGTACCATTCATCCACCTGCTCGCTGAGGCAGGCCAGCGTGCCGGCGATATCCTTGTCCGACAGCATGCCCACCACCGCGCGCACCTTGCCGCCGTTGCGCGGCAGTTTGGCCAGACGCCCGGCGAGATAGCCGGCGGCGTGCGGATTGTGCGCCACATCGAGGATCAGCGTCGGCTCACGCCGCACGATCTGGAAGCGCCCCGGCAGCGTCGCCTGCTGCAGCCCGGTGAAAATCGCGCGTTCGTCGATTTCCAGTGGAGAACAGTTGAGCGCCGCCAGCGCGGTAGCGGCGTTGGCCAGCGGTACGTTCGGCGTCGGCAGATCGGTCAGCAGCGTGTCGCCGCCCTGCCACTGCCAGCGATCGCCCTGCTCGCTGAAGCGCCAGGCTTCGCCGCGGCGAGACAGCGGTGCGCCCAGCGTTTCGGCAACCTGACGAATGCTGTCCGGCATGTCGGGTTCACCGACCACCGCCGGTTTGCCGCTGCGGAAAATGCCGGCCTTTTCACGGCCGATGCTTTCGCGATCGTTACCCAGCCAGTCGGTGTGATCGAGCGCAATGCTGGTGATCACCGCCACGCTCGGATCGACGATGTTGGTGGCGTCGAGGCGCCCGCCCAGGCCCACTTCCAGGATCACCACGTCGAGCCGCGCCTGTTTGAACAGCTGCAGCGCCGACAGGGTGCCGAATTCGAAATAGGTCAGCGACGTTTCGCCGCGGCCGGCTTCAATGGCGGCGAACGAGCGGCTGTGCTCCGCTTCGCTCAGCTCTTCCCCCTGAATGCGCACGCGTTCGGTATAGCGTACCAGATGCGGCGAACTGTAGACGCCGACGCGCAGGCCGGCGGCCAGCAGAATCGCTTCAAGGGTGCGACAGGTGGTGCCTTTGCCGTTGGTGCCGGCAACGGTGAACACCGTGGGTGCGGGGGTCAGTAAATCCAGATGCGCCGCGACGCGCTGTACGCGCTCAAGGCCGAGTTCGATCGCCTGGCTGTGCAGACGTTCCAGATAATAAAGCCACGAGCTCAATGGCGACGTGGCTTGGGGAATTTGGTGGTTTTGCATGAGTCCCATCACTGAACTTGGGTTCATTAATCCATCAGGGCACCACCCTCACCGCGGTAAAGGCGATGCGCTTCGTGACTGCCGCCAGCCTGCCAACCGCAGCGGATAGGCTACGGCCGGCGGAGAGCGGGCATCAGCCGTCACTTAGCCACAAAGTGGCGGCTGAACCCGGGCGGGATCTGTCTTTGCCTCAGGCGTCGGCCTGCTGCTCCGGCTCAATGACCGGCGCGGCCTCATCGAAATGCGGCTGCGGCTGGTTGGTCAGCTTGGACAGAATGCTCGCCAACGTTTGGCGCATTTCCGGACGGCGAACGATCATGTCGATCGCGCCTTTTTCGATCAGGAACTCGCTGCGCTGGAAGCCTGGTGGCAGTTTCTCGCGCACGGTTTGCTCGATAACGCGCGGGCCGGCAAAACCGATCAGCGCTTTCGGCTCGGCGATGTTGATATCGCCCAGCATCGCCAGGCTGGCGGAGACACCGCCCATGGTCGGGTCGGTCAGCACGGAGATATACGGCAAGCCGCGCTCCTGCATTTTGGCCAACGCCGCGCTGGTTTTCGCCATCTGCATCAGCGACATCAGCGCTTCCTGCATACGCGCGCCGCCGCTGGCGGAGAAGCACACCAGCGGACAGTTGTCCTCCAGCGCCTGCTCAACCGCACGCACGAAACGCGCGCCGACCACGGAAGACATCGAGCCGCCGATGAAGGCGAATTCGAAGGACGCGGCGACGATCGGCATACCGTACAGCGTGCCCTTCATCACCACCAGCGCGTCTTTCTCGCCGGTCGCTTTCTGTGCGGCGACCAGACGATCTTTATAGCGCTTGGAATCCTTGAATTTCAGAACGTCCTTCGGCTCCAGATCGCTGCCCAGCTCCACTTCGCTGCCTTCGTCCAGCAGGGTATGCAGACGCGCGCGCGCACCCATACGCATGTGGTGGTCGCACTTCGGACACACTTCCAGATTACGCTCCAGCTCGGCGCGGTAGAGAACCTGGCCGCAGCTGTCGCATTTAGTCCAGACCCCTTCAGGAATGCTCGCCTTACGGGTTTGTGTGATATTGCTCTTGTTAAGAATTCGTTCAATCCAGCTCATCGATGACCTTTCTGTTTGAACCTGGCACACGCCAGTCCGCTGTTCATGCTTTAACAATCCCCCCGAAAACACCCCAATGAAAAAATGCCCGTTCGCGGCGCGGCAAGCGCGGCGACTGAGGCATCGGCTTCAGGGTTGTTCGCAGGAACAGACCATAATGTCGCTCATTAAACCATATCGGCCCGACGCTGTGGACAAAAAACTGGTCGAACCGACAGGTTAAGCGATGTTTTTACTGTTTTTGCTGGCGGGCGGCCGCGCGCTTGTGGCGCCAAATTTCAATCACCCCCGGCAGAATCGAAACGATGATGATCCCGACGATCAACAGTTTCAGGTTCTCCTGCACCACCGGCAGATCGCCGAACAGGTAGCCAGCATAAGTGAAGAGCAGCACCCAAACCAGTGCGCCAATCACGTTGTAGGCGGCGAAGTGGCGATAGGACATATGCCCCATACCGGCGACGAACGGCGCAAAAGTACGCACGATCGGCACGAATCGCGCCAGAATAATCGTTTTCCCGCCGTGCTTCTCATAAAACTGATGCGTTTTATCCAGGTAGCTGCGGCGGAAGATTTTCGAATTCGGGTTGCTGAACAGCTTCTCGCCGAACAACCGCCCGATAGTGTAGTTCACCGCATCGCCGATGATCGCCGCCACGGCCATCAACGCCACCATGGTGTGCACGTTCAGATCGTTGGTCGGCAACGCCGCCAGCGCGCCGGCGACGAACAGCAAAGAATCCCCCGGCAGGAACGGCGTCACCACCAGACCGGTTTCACAAAACAGGATCAGGAACAGAATAGCGTAGACCCACATGCCGTATTGTGCGACCAGTTCGGCCAGGTGCACATCAATATGCAGAATGAAATCAATAATAAACTTGATGATGTCCATAAATTCTCTCATTGATGCCGGGCGTTTCAATCACCCGGCAGAAGCACAAGGGAGCGACGCTTTCAGGCGTGCCGGCGTTTAATCGTCGGGCAAAAACAGCGGCCCCATCGGCGGCCGCGGCAGACCAAAGTGGTCAGGGTAATCCACGGCAACCAGATACAGCCCCTCGGCTCGCGCCGTCGCCGCCGCCAGATTGCGATCCTTCAGCGCCAGCAACTCGGCCATCCAGTTCTCATCCTGATTGCCGCAGCCGATCTCCATCAGGCTGCCGACGATGTTGCGAACCATGTGATGCACGAAGGCATTCGCCTTGATATCTACCACAATATATTCGCCGTAGCGCGTAACCTTAACGTGTTTTACGCAGCGCCACGGGGTGCGCGACTGGCATTGCACCGCGCGGAACGACGTGAAATCGTTCTCGCCCAGCAGCGCCTGCGCCGCCCGATGCATGCGATCGGCGTCCAGCGGGTGATAAAAATGCGTTACCCCCTGCTGCAGCACCGCCGGCCGGTAGCGATGGTTGAAAATGATATAGCGGTAGCGGCGCGCGGTGGCGCTGAAACGCGCGTGAAAATCGTCGGCAACGGGGCTCACCCAACGCACCGCAATATCCGGCGGCAAATGGGTATTCACCCCCATCGTCCAGGCGGCGTCCTTGCGGCGCGCAGTGGTTTCGAAGTGCACCACCTGCCCGGTGGCGTGCACCCCGGCGTCGGTACGCCCGGCGCACAGCACGGTAATCGGTGCATCCGCCACCTTGCTCAACGCCTGCTCCAGGCGTTCCTGCACGCTGGCCACTTCTTGCTGCCGCTGCCAGCCGTAATAACGGCTGCCGTCATATTCGATGCCCAGCGCTACCTTCAGCGTCGGCTGAGCGGGCGAGACCACCTCAGACATCAGTACATCTGCTCCTGCACCAGACGCTCGGCGGTTTCGACAGCCATCAACGCGCCGCCGAAGCGCACGTTGTCCGCCACCGTCCAGAACTGCAGCAGCTCGGGGATGCCGTAATCGTTACGCAGGCAGCCGATGCTGAGCGCATCGCTGCCGGAAGCGTCGGTGACCTGGGTCGGGTAATCGTCCTCTTCGCTCAGCTGAATATCTTCGACCTCTTCGAGCTCGCTGCGCGCCTCTTCGGCGGACAGCGGGCGCAGCGCTTCCAGGTGCACCACCTGCGCGTGACCATAAAACACCGGCGACTGAACGCAGCTCACCGAAATCGGCAGCCCTTCATCCTGCAGCACCTTGCGCACCTGATCGACGATCAGGCGCTCTTCGCGCACGCTGCCCTGCTCGTCGGCGACAAGCGGCAGCAGGTTGAACGCCAGCTGTTTACCGAAAACGCCTTCCTCGGCCGGAATGCCGTTCAGCAGGCGCGCGCTCTGGCCGGCCAGATCGTCCACCGCCACCTTGCCGCGCGACGATACCGACATCAGCGTGGTGACGTGCAGACGCGACAGCCCCGCCTGTTCGGTCAGCGGTTTGATCGCCGTCAGCAGTTGGCTGACCATGCTGTCGGCCACCGCCACGATATTGCGGTTACGGTAATCCGCCAGCACCTGCGGGTTCACGCCCGGCACCACCAGCGGCACATCCGGCTCCATGGCGAACAGGCCGCTGGTGTCGATCACCAGGCAGCCCATGTTGCCGGCTTCTTCGGCATAGCGCGCGGAAGCGTCGCTGCCGGCGACGAAGAAGGCCAGCTGCGCCTGCGACCAGTCGAACTCTTCGGCATTTTGCACCAGAAGAGACTTGCCGTTGAAGCGCACATTGGCGCCCGCGCTGCGTTCGCTTGCCAGAGGATAGAGCTCACCCACCGGGAACTGGCGTTCCTGCAACAATTCCAGCAACGCTTCACCTACCGCGCCAGTGGCGCCGAGCAGCGCGATATTCCAGCCGTCAGACATCGGGTTTTCTCCAGAGTATTTCATTCATAAAAGCACACGGGCAGTGCAATCACCGCCCGATAATCTTTACCGCTCACTGTAGCGGCGTTGGCTTAAGACAACCTTACGCCCTACGCCACGCTGAAGCCCAGCTTGCCGAGCAGCTCGGCGCTGGCGCTGTCATCGCATTGCACGGCCAGCGAAGACCACTCGCGGCGCTCCTGGTAGTGCTTGCGCAGGCGATCGAATTCGCCCGGTTGCCCGGCGACTTTGCGCAATGGCGCATCATCGCGGCGCACATCATACACCAAGTGCATCAATCGTTTTAACCGCGCTTCATCCAGCGGCCCGTTGAGGCGGATCTGGCTGAACTCCGGCACCGGCAGCAGCGAGGCCAGCGCCACCTGCTGCGGCTGCCCCAGATGGCGGCTGAACGCTTCGAACACCTGGGTGGTGCCGCGCGCCTTGCCTTCCAGCGTATACCCGGCGATATGCGCGGTGCCGATATCCACCCGCGCCAGCAGCGGCAAGGCGAGGTCCGGCTCCGGTTCCCACACGTCCAGCACCGTGCTCAGCTTTTTGCCCTTTTCCAGCGCCTGCAGCAGCGCGGCGTTATCCACCACCGGCCCGCGGCAGGCGTTGATCAGAATGCGGTTGTCCGGCAGCGCCGCCAGCAGGTCGGCATCCGCCAGATGCAGCGAATGGTAAGGGCCGGATTTATTCAGCGGCGTATGGAAGGTCAGCACATCGGCCTCGGCCACCAGCTTCTCCAACGGCCAGAACTCCCCGGCGTCGCCGCGATCGGCGCGCGGCGGATCGCACAGCAGCGTGCGCACGCCCAACGCTTTGAGGCGCGCGTCCAGGCGGGAACCGACGTTGCCCACGCCGACGATGCCGACGGTTTTATCCCGCAGGTGGAAGCCGTCGCGTTCGGCCAGCAGCATCAAGGCGGAGAACACATACTCGACCACCGCGATGGCGTTGCAGCCCGGCGCGGCGGAAAACCCGATGCCCTGCCGTTGCAGCCAGGCGTCATCGACGTGATCGGTGCCGGCGGTGGCGGTGCCGACAAAGCCGATGCGGCTGCCGGCCAACAGGGCTTCATTGACCTTGGTGACCGAACGCACCATCAGCGCGTCGGCATCCGCCAGCGCCTCAAGCGGGATCGGACGCCCCGGCACCGCCTGCACGTCGCCCAGGCGGCTGAACAGCTCGGCCGCGTACGGCATATTTTCATCAACCAGAATTTTCACTGCGTTCTCCGACGGTTTACGGCTATTGGTCTGCGAAATAGTGTGCCACTGAATCAGGCACGGCGAAAGCGCTCAGGGGTGGTGCCGGCGATCTGCTGGAACATGACGATAAAGGCCGACGCGGAGCTGTAGCCGACGTCCAACGCCACGTCCTGCACGGTTTTGCCCTGCTCGAGCAACGACACGGCATGCAGAAAACGCAGGCGCTGGCGCCACTCGCTGAACGACATGCCCAGATCCTGCTGGCAGCGGCGCGACAGCGTGCGCTCGGTGGTGTAGACCCGCGCCGCCCACGTTGCCAGCGAGGTGTTGTCCGCCGGGCAATGCTCCAGCGCTTCCAGCACCGGCGCCAAAAATTTGTCGTCCGACGACGGCAGATAGGTTTGCTGACGCGGCGACAGGCGCAGCTGGTCGATCAGCACCTGACAGAGGCGCAAATCCTCCTCCGCCTGCGGAATGTACTGCTTGCGCGCATAGAAATCCTCGGCGATGGCACGGAAGATGGGCGTTACGCTCACCAGACAGGGGTCGGCCGGCATGCCGGCGCACAGCGCCGGCGTAATGTCCACCATGCGGCACTGCGCCAGTCGCTGGTTGTAGCAGGAGTGTTCGATGCCCGCCGGCGCCCACAACACGAACTCCGGCGGCGCCAGAAAGCGCTGCCCGCCGATGCGCAGCACCATCACCCCGGCTTTGACCCACATCAACTGGCCCCAGGTGTGGCTGTGCGGCTGGAATTCGGTGCGCGCGTTAAACTCTTCACAGCGGAACTGCACCGGGTTGGGCGCCGGGATCAGCGACTCAGGGAAATGGCGGATTTCTGGCATGGTTTCGTCCCGTGATTTGTCTTGTTTACGCCGATTTTTGTCTGGATATCGCTATATATGATAAACCGGACACGCGTAGACTAGCCAGCATGTTGGACGTTATTGAGAATAATTATCATGAATATGCTCTTCCCACTGTTGGCCGTGCTGATATGGTCGATTAACGCCGTTGTCAGCAAACTCTCCGCCACCGCCATCGATCCGGCGGCCATTTCACTTTACCGCTGGCTGCTGGCGCTGATCGCCCTGACGCCGTTCGTGCTGCCGGGCGTGCTGCGCAATTGGGCGCAGGTGCGCGCCAACTGGTGGAAACTAATGATCCTCGGCTTGCTGGGCATGGTGCTGTATCAAAGCCTGGCCTATTACGCGGCGCACAGCGTCAGCGCGCTGTTTATGGGCATCATCGTGTCGCTGATCCCGCTGCTGACCATCCTGATCAGCATCGTCCTGCTGCGCATTGCGCCGACCGTCGGCGTGCTGCTCGGCAGTATTCTCTCCTTCGGCGGTTTGATCTGGCTGGTCAGCGGCGGCCAGCCCGGCGTGCTGCTGCAGCACGGTATCGGCAAGGGGGAATTGATGATGCTGCTCGCCACCGCCTCTTACGCGCTGTATGGCGTGTTGACCAAACGCTGGGCCATCGCGCTGCCGAACTGGCAATCGCTGTACGTGCAGATCCTGTTCGGCGTGCTGCTGCTGCTGCCTAATTTCCTGATGGCGCAGGATGTCGGCTTGAACGGCCATAACCTGCCGCTGGTGCTGTTCGCCGGCATTCCGGCTTCGATCATCGCCCCGTTCCTGTGGATCCAGGGCGTGATGCGCCTGGGCGCCAACACCGCCTCGATCTTCATGAACCTGGCGCCGGTGTTTACCGCCGCTATCGCCGTGCTGTTCCTGCATGAGCAGTTGCACGGTTATCACCTGATCGGCGGCGGCATTACCCTGCTGGGCGTTATCCTGTCGCAGCGGCTGCGCACGCCGCTGACGCGTAAAGCCAAAGCCCCGGCGGCCGACGTCGAGTCCTGCAAAGAACAGGCTTAAGGCAACAGCCTGAAACGCACCCGCACCAACAGACCGCCCAGCGCGGCGGAGCTCAACAGCTCCGGGCGGGTGCCGTGATAGGCGGTGATGTCCTTCACCAGCGCCAGCCCCAGGCCGGCGCCCGGCTGATCGCCCACGTTGTCCAGCCGGTGAAATGGCTGCAGCGCCAGCGCCTTGTCCTGCAAGGCGATGCCGGGGCCGCTGTCTTCAATCTCCAGCACGCCTTCCCCCGTCGCCTTCTCCTGCGTGAGGCGAGCGGTGACCACGCCCTGACGCGGTGTGTATTTCAACGCGTTGTCCAACAGGTTGGCGCACAGCTCGGCCAACAGCAGCGGTTCCCCCGCCACCTGACACGCCGCTTCACCTTCGAAGCCGAGATCGATCTGTTTGCTGCGCGCCTGCGGCAAGCGGGAAAAACAGGCGTCGCGCAGCACCTGCGCCAGGTTGACCGGCTGCAGCTTGCGCTCGGCCTGGTGCTCGCTGGCCTTCAGGCGTGAGAGATACAGCAGGCGGTCGGTCAGTGCCACGGTATTGTCCAGCGTCGCGCTCATCGCCTGCAGGCTTTCGCGCCACTGCTGCGGCCGATCGCTGGCCAGCGCCACCCCGACCTGAGTCTTCAACACCGCCAGCGGCGTGCGCAGCTGGTGGGAAGCGTCGGCGCTGAAACGTTCCTGACGCGCCACCATCAGCCGCAGCCGTTCGATATAGCGATTGAACGCCACCAGCAGCGGCTGCATCTCCGACCACGGCAATACCCGCGGCAAGGGCGTCAGCTCGCCCGGATCGCGCCGCAGCATGATGCCGGAGAGTTTACGCATCGGCTTCAACACCCGCTTGAGCAGCGCGAACGCCAGGATCAGGGTCAACACCACCACCGTGCCCTGACTCAGCAGCGCCGCGATCATCATCTGCCGCGCCAGGTAACGGCGCGACTCCAGGGTTTCCGCCACCAAAATGGTCGCCATGCCGCTCACCCCCGACTCGTTGACCGGCTGAAACAGCGCCGCCACGCGGATCGGCCGGCCGAGATATTCCGCATCGTAAAAATGCACCAGCGCCGGGTAGAGCGTGGAACGCGGGATATGGGGCGGCAGCGACGGCAAATCGTCATAGCCCGAGATGCTTTTTCCCTGCGGCGAAATCACCTCGTAATACAGTTGATCGTTCATGTTGCGCTCGAAGCTGTCGAGCACCACATAGGGCACATCGACTGCCAACTTGCCTTCGCGCACCACCAGTCGCTCCGCCACGGTGCGCGCCGACGCCAGCAGCGTGCGATCGTAAGCCAGAGTGGCGGCGCTCATGGCGCTGAAGTAGTGGGTGTAGATAGAGATGCCGCCCAGCGCCAGCAGCGGCAGGCCAAAAAACAGCAGCAGTTGATAGAACAGCGAACGCGGGGCGTTAAACCACCGCATTGCAGAGCTCCAGGCTGTAGCCCAGACCGCGCAGCGTGACGATCGCCACGTCGCTGCCCTGCAGCTTTTTCCGCAGGCGGTGTACGTAAAGCTCGATGCTCTCCGGATTGGCCTCGTCGGACAGCGTAAACACCTGCTCGAACAGCTGCTGCTTGGCCACCGGGCGGCCGCGCCGATGCATCAGCGCGGTCAACACCGCCAGTTCGCGCGGCGTCAGCGCCAGCGGCTTGCTCTCCAGCAGAAAATAGCCTTCGTCATGGTAGGTCAACGCGCCGTACTGCAACGCCGGCTGCGGGGCGCCGACGCTGCGGCGCAGCAGCGCCCGAATACGCGCCTCCAGCTCGTCCAATTCGAACGGCTTGGTGAGGTAATCGTCTGCCCCCAGATTCAGGCCCCTTACCCGATCGGCCACGTCGGTGCGCGCCGTCAGCAACAGCACCGGCAGATCCTGCCCGCGCTTGCGCAGGCGCGCCAGCAAATCCAGGCCGTTCAAACGCGGCAACGCCACATCCAACACCGCCAGCGCATAACGCTCGTTGAGCAACAGATGATCGGCCGCCACGCCGTCCGGGGCGACGTCGACGGCAAACCCGGCGCCGGTCAGCGCCTTTTGCAACCAGTGAGACAGCTCGGGGTGATCTTCAACCAATAACAGTCGCATGTTCCCATTCCATTGATTTACCTGAACAACCTGGCGCCGACACGGCATCCGTTAACAGGCTGATAACAAAGGATGGCATGGAAAATAAGGGGATAAAAGAGCGCCGCGCCGCCAGTTTTGGGAGCTGGCACACAATTATGCGTATGGAGCGCGATCGCAGGGCGGCGTCAGATCAGCGGAATGGGGCTATCGGCAACGGCAATGTCCAGCACCGGGCGCAGCTTGTCGGCGGTAAACGGCGAAGAAACCAGCACGGAGCGGTTGTTGGCGGCAAACACCAGATCGATGCCGGTCACGCAGGCGGTCATCTGACAGGCATACTTTTCACCGTCGGCGTTGACGAAATGCAGCTCAAACACGCCAACCTCGGGGCGCAGGCGCTTCAAACGACACTGCCCGCTTTCTCCCGCCATCTCGGCGTAGACCTCAGGCAACCGTTTAATTGCGCATACTTTGGCGCTGTCCCTGCCACCAAACAATTTCCCTAACGAAAACATATTACTGCGTCTCTATTCATTTCACTGATCATGATTTTATCGCAAAAGCAGAACGACAAACCTGATATTACGCAGGATTTTGGCCGGTTTAGCGCCCTGTTCTTGCCCTCGTTTCTATGGTAGCGCACCCGCCATTCGCTGGCGACAAGAGACCCTAATCACAGACTGGAAACTTTTCCGGCCACTGAAAGGTAAATGAAAGGTTGTTGTTTTAACAATCCTGCAACCGCACCCGGCGGGATTTCACAACCAGAACAATACCGAGGGCAAGTCACAATGAAAAAAATAATGACCCGAACCTTTACCGCCGCCGCCCTGTTGCTGGCGGCCTCTCAGTCCTTCGCCGCAGAGGCGCCCAAACGCACCGAATGCATTGCGCCGGCCAAACCCGGCGGCGGCTTCGATCTGACCTGCAAACTGATTCAGGTGTCGCTGCAGGATACCAAGGCCATCGATAAACCGATGCGCGTCACCTATATGCCCGGCGGCGTCGGCGCGGTGGCCTACAACGCCATCGTCGCACAACGCCCGGCGGAGTTCGGCACCGTGGTGGCCTTCTCCGGCGGCTCGCTGCTCAATCTGGCCCAGGGCAAGTTCGGCCGCTACAACGTGGACGACGTGAGATGGCTGGCGGCGGTCGGCACCGACTACGGCATGATCGCAGTGCGCGCCGACTCGCCTTACAAAACCCTGAAAGACCTGATGGACGCTTTCCAAAAAGATCCCAACAGCGTGGTGTTCGGCGCCGGCGCCTCCATCGGCAGCCAGGACTGGATGAAAACCGCGCTGCTGGCGCGCGAAGTCGGCGTGGATCCGCGCAAGATGCGCTACGTGGCGTTCGAAGGCGGCGGCGAGCCGGTCACCGCGCTGCTGGGCAACCATATTCAGGCGGTTTCCGGTGACCTGAGCGAGATGGTGCCTTACCTGCAGGGCGACAAGATCCGCGTGCTGGCGGTGTATGCCGAGCAACGTCTGCCGGGCCAGCTGGCCGATATTCCCACCGCCAAAGAGCAGGGATACAGCCTGGTGTGGCCGATCATTCGCGGCTTCTACGTCGGGCCGAAAGTCAGCGATGAAGAGTATCAGTGGTGGATCGACACCTTCCAGAAAATGATGGCGACCGACGAATTCAAACAGCAGCGCGATCTGCGCGGCCTGTTCGAATTCAACCTGACCGGCAAAGAGCTGGACGCCTACGTGAAGAACCAGGTTGCCCAATACCGTGAGCAGGCGAAAGTGTTCGGCCTGGCCAAATAACCGCAGGGGAAAACCATGAGCGATCGTATTTTTGCCGGTTTTTGGCTGCTGCTGTGTATCGGCGGGCTGTTCATCGGCTGGGGCATCCAGAGCGAATACAGCTATGAACCGCTGGGGCCGCGCCCGTTCCCGCTGGCGATCCTCAGCCTGATGGCGCTGTGCGCGGCCCTGCTGTTGCTGCGCCACCCGCAGGCGGTGGAGTGGCCGCACAGCAAGGTGTTGCAGCGGCTGCTGGTGCTGGTGATCACCCTGGTGCTGTATGCCTGGGGCTTTGAATGGCTCGGCTTCCCGCTGGCGACCGCGCTGCTGACGTTCAGCATCGGCCTGTTGTTTCAGGCCAGCCTGCCGGCGGCGGCCATCTCCGGCGTCATCATGGGCGCAGCGTTGTACTACGCCTTTGACCAACTTCTCGATGTCACACTGCCGCTCGGCGCCTGGCTGAGCTAACGGGAGCGATGATGGATACCTGGATGTATTTGACCCAAGGGTTTGAAGTGGCGCTGGTGCCGCAGAACCTGATTATCGCCCTGATCGGCTGCTTCGTCGGCACCATCGTCGGCCTGTTGCCGGGGCTGGGGCCGATCAACGGCGTGGCGATCCTGCTGCCGCTGGCGTTCGCCCTCAAACTGCCGGCCGAATCGGCGCTGATCCTGCTGGCGACGGTGTATATCGGCTGCGAATACGGCGGGCGCATCTCGTCGATTCTGCTCAACGTGCCGGGCGACGCGGCGGCGATCATGACCGCGCTGGACGGCTACCCAATGGCGCAGCAGGGGCGCGCCGGCGTGGCGCTGTCCATCTCGGCGGTCAGCTCGTTCGTCGGCTCGATGATCGCCATCGGCGGCATCATTCTGTTCGCGCCGCTGCTGGCCCGCTGGTCGCTGGCCTTTGGCCCGGCGGAGTATTTCGCCCTGATGGTGTTCGCCATCGCCTGCCTCGGCAGCATGATGAGCCAGAACCCACTGAAATCGCTGCTGGCGGCGCTGATCGGCCTGGGGCTGGCAACGGTGGGCGTCGACGCCAACACCGGCGTTTACCGCTTTACCTTCGACAGCGTGCACCTCTCCGACGGCGTGCAGTTCATCGTGGTAGTGATCGGCCTGTTCTCGGTCAGCGAAATCCTGTTGATGCTGGAGAGCACCAGCGCCGGCCAGAAGCTGGTGCGTAAAACCGGCCGGCTGCTGTTCAACCGCAAAGAGGCGGCGCAGTGCGCAGGCCCGACCCTGCGTTCGTCGGTGATCGGTTTCTTCGTCGGCATTCTGCCGGGCGCCGGCGCCACTATCGCCAGCGCGCTGACCTACATGACCGAGAAGAAAATCAGCGGCAACAGCGACACCTTCGGTAAAGGCGATATCCGCGGCGTCGCAGCGCCGGAAGCGGCCAACAACGCCTCGGCCTGCGGTTCGTTCATTCCGATGCTGACGCTGGGGGTGCCGGGCTCCGGCACCACGGCGGTGATGATGGGCGCGTTGACGCTGTACAACATCACCCCCGGCCCGGCGATGTTCACCGAACAGCCGGATATCGTCTGGGGGCTGATCGCCGCGCTGCTGATCGCCAACGTCATTTTGTTGATCATGAACCTGCCGCTGGTCGGTCTGTTCACCCGCATGCTGACCATCCCGTTGTGGTTCCTGGTACCGGCGATCGCCGCGGTTTCGGCGGTGGGGGTTTATGCGGTGCACAGCACCACCTTCGACCTGCTGCTGATGGTCGGATTGGGGGTGTTCGGCTACATTCTGCGCAAAATGCATTTCCCGATGTCGCCGCTGATTCTGGGCTTTGTGCTGGGTGAGATGCTGGAACAAAACCTGCGCCGCGCGCTGTCGATCAGCAACGGCGAGTTCGGCATTCTGTGGAGCAGCAGCATCGCGCAAACGCTGCTGGTATTGGCGGTCGCGGTGCTGGCGTTGCCGCCGCTGCTGCGCCTGATGCGCAAACGCCGCCAACCGACGGCCGAGGCCAAGGCCGAATAACGCGAAACGGGCGGGGATCCCCCGCCCGTAGTGTTTAACGGCGCAAGGCCGCCATTCCCCTTTCCAGCGCCCCGATATCGTTATCGGCAAGCAACGGCTGAATCACCGCAAAGTCCACCTCGGACAAGTCATAGAGGCGCAAGGCAAGCAACCGTGCGATGACTTCCGGCGCGAACCGCCAACGGATAAACCTCGCCGGGTTACCACCGACGATGGCATAAGGCGCAACATCGCCGGCCACCACGCTACCGGCGGCGACGATCGCCCCCTCACCTATCGAGATCCCCGGCATCAGCATCGCCCGCATGCCGATCCAGCAGCCGTCACCCAGCCGGGTATCACCTTTGGGACGGTATGCCTGCTTGATGGTTGCCATAAACGGGTACAGGCTCAGCCAGTCGATGCGATGGGTGTGATTACCGCCCATCAGGATCACCGCTTCGGCCGCGATGCACACATAATCGCCGATCAGCAGGCGATCTATTTCGCCCAGCGGCTGCCATTGGCGGCTGACCGCGTCGCCGTGCAGATAGCGCACCACCGAGCGTTCGAAGCCGTTATCCCAGCAGTCGCTGTAGTAGCTGTGGGTGCCTTTGACGATGATATTCGGGTTGGTCACCGTCTGATGCAGCAGTTCGGTTTGGGACCAGTGTTTTTCGGACATGGCGTATTCTCTAGTTACCGGAATAAAAGCCACGGAACGGAATGTCTGTGGCCGTGTTGTCGTTCACTCAACACGGCCATTCAAGCGATAAGCGCTCGTTTCAATCTCGGGTTATTCATCATTAGTGCCTCCCTTGCGAGGCACAAGGGTAACCGATCACGCCTCGGCGGTCTTGCTTTTCAACAGCAGCACCCCGCCCATCACCAATGCGCTGCCCAGCAGCTGCAGCTGATTCATGCTTTCCCCCAGCAGGAAATAGGCGATCACCGCGGTGAACACCAGTTCCAGCGACAGGATCAGGTTGGCCACCGCCAGCGGCAGCGTTTTCAGGCTGATGTTATACAGCCCAAAGCCCAACAGCGTCGGCCCGGCGGCCAATGCCAGCAGCAACAGCCAGCCGCTCCACTGGATGCCCTGTGCGCCGTGCGACAGGAACCACAAATCGCCGGCCATGCCGTGGAACACCGCCAACGGGAACGCCGTCAGCGCCGCGTTGAACGCCAGCTGATACAGCGCCGAAAAACCGAACACGTACAGGATGGTGTTCCACACCGGATAGCCGCGTTCGCTGGCCACCCGCCCGCCGAGGGTATACAGGGTATAGCCGATGCCCGACAGCATCCCTACCAGCAGCCCCAGCAGATCGAAGTGGCTGTTTCCCATGCTGTCGCCGTTGCTGACCAGGAAGCAACCGCCCAGGCTGATGGCGATCACCAGCAGTTGGCGCAGCGTCAGGCGCTCGCTGTACATCACCCAGCCGAGGAACACGGTAAAGCCCACCGAACAGTAGGTCAGTATGGTCGCCACCGACGCGCCATTCAGCGCTACCGACAGCGTCCACAGGCTGTTGAACAGCGCCAGCAGCAGCCCGTAAAGCGCGTAGAACACCACCTGCTCACGGCGCAGACGCGCCCACTGCGGTTTCACCAGCAACAGCAGCGGCAACAGCACCAGCGCCACCAGCGCCGCGCGCCAGAACGCCAGCACGAAGGTCGGCAGCTGATAGTACTCGGTCAGCGCGCGGATGATGATGGCGGTAAAGGCCAGCAGCATGGCGCTGATAATGGCGATGACGTAACCCTGGCTGCTGCCCTGCAAGAGGCGCGCGCCGGGCAACGCCGGCCGGGCGGAAACGCCTGACGGTAATGACATGAGATCCTCGGAAAAATGGCGACATAAATGCTCAGGCGCACAGTGTAACGCGGCCATTTTTTCCCACTATAGCCACTTTTCAGCGTTGTCATGCAGGCCACTTTTATGCGCTTGAAGCCCTGTTGACATGGGGTATAGTAAAAAACCATCTCCCTAACCGGGCCAATTTCGCATGCACATCCCGTTAGATCGCGAACAGGACGTTCCGCTGTATTTGCAGATCGAAGAAGCGCTGCGGCGCGCCATCCTCACCGGCGTGTTCGTGGATGGCGACAAGCTGCCCTCGACACGCACGCTGGCGGCCGAATTGGCGGTCAGCCGTTTGACGGTGGATAACGCCTATGCCGAACTGGCGGCCAAGGGCTTTTTGCACCAGCGGCGCGGCAGCGGCGCCTATGTCGCGCACCCGCAGGCGCAAACGCGCCCGGCCCGGCCGACCAGCAATGCCCCTTTCCCGCTGGAGAGCTTCACCACCCTCACCTCGCGGCTGGACGGCTATGCCGACGCCCCGCTGCCGGAGGGGCTGATCAACTTCGCCGCCGGCGTCGGCAGCCCCAAGATATTTCCGCTGGAGGCGTTTCGCAAAGTGCTGCTGTCGGTGCTCAGCCGCCACGCGGAAGAAGCCTTCAGTTACGGCGAATACTGCGGCTACTACCCGCTGCGCGATACGCTGAGCCGCATTCTCAGCGCCCAGGGCATCCCCACGCAGGCCGAACAGGTGCTGATCACCAACGGTTCGCAGCATGCCATCAGTCTGGTGGTGCAAAGCCTGCTGGCGCCAGGTGATACGGTGATCGTCGAAGAGCCGACCTACGCCGAAGCGCTGGGCCTGCTGCGCCAGCACCGCATCAATATCGTCTCCGTGCCCGGCGATCGCCACGGCATGCTGGTCGATCGACTGCCCGAGCTGCTGGAACGCCACCGCCCTAAACTGATCTACACCATCCCCAACTTCCACAACCCGACCGGCCGCTGCCTGAGCGAGGCCCGCCGGCGGCGCCTGCTGGCGATCGCCCAACAGGCCGGCGTGGTGATCCTGGAGGACGACTTCGTCGGCGATCTGCGTTATCAGGGCAAACAGCTGCCGTCGCTGCGCGCGCTGGCGCAGCCGGGCGCGGTGATCTACGTCAGCACCTTCTCCAAAATGCTGCTGCCCAGCATGCGCATCGGCTATCTGGTGGCGGACAGCGAACACTATCAGCGTTTCGCCAGGCTGAAACACGTCGACAGCTTCACCAGTTCCAGCCTGATCCAGCGGGCGCTGGACGCGTTCGTCACCGTCGGCCGTTACGACAAGCAGCTGCGGCGCGCCGGGCGCGTCTACCGCCTGCATCTGGAAGTAATGATCGACGCGTTGCAGCAGCGGTTGCCGCCGGGGTGCCGTTTCGAAACGCCGCAAGGCGGCTTGTTTATCTGGCTGACGCTGCCGGAGACGGTGACCACCGCCGAGCTGATGCCGGTGGCCTGGCGACACGGGGTGACCTTCGCGCGCGGCGAATGCTTCTATGCGCAGGAACAGGTGGGCGCACACGGCCTGAGGCTGAATTTTGCCGCCAACTCGCCGCCGCAGATTGAAGAAGGTATCGCCCGGCTGTGCCGGGCGATTGAGGAAGTGATAGCGGAGAAAAGCGCCGGTTAGACGGCGGCCCACCACAGCCGCAGCTTCATCCCCCAGTAGCTGGTCCAGCCGGTGGTGCTTTGCACCACCTTGCCCTGCGAGATCACCACGAAGGTCGGCGTGACGCCAATCCGCCACTGCGCCGACAGCGCGCCGGCCGGATCGTTGACCACCGGCAGCGCCAGCCGTTTACGCGCCAGCCACTGCTTCACCTGGGCATCATCGCCCGATCGCAGCGCGACGGTCAGCACGTTGCCGCCCGCCGCCTGCAAGCGGGCGACGTCCGGCGTGGTGAAACGGCAAACGCCGCACCAGCTGGCCCAAAAGTAAACCAGCAGCGGCCGCTCATCGCTGAGCTGCGCCAACGACACGCGCTCGCCGTCCAGCGAGGTCAGCGTCTGGGCATCGAAGGCCGGCGGCGCCTGCGGCGCGTTCAGCCAATCCATCACCGTCACCACCGCCAATGCGATCAGCGCCAGCAACAACAACTCGCGCCCCCAGCGCTTGAGCTTAGCCATTGTTAGCCTTCGCCAGCTGCTGTTTCACCATCGCTTCCAGCTCTTCATACGACACCGCCCCCGGCAGCATTCGATCGCCGATCAGCGTCGCCGGCGTCCCTTGTACGCCCAGTTGCTCCGCCAACGCCATATTGGTGCGCAGCGTGGTCATGCTCTGTTCGCTGGGCGCCACCGCCTTGACGCCGGTTTTCTCTTGCGCGGCGGCGATGCTGGCATTGTCGTGGAAGCCCTTTTTCGCCATCAGCCGCTGGTGCAGGGCCCAGAATTGATCCGGGTGCTGTTGCCAGGTGGTGAGCGCCACGCGCGCCGAACTGACCGAGCTTTCGCCCTTGAACGGCAGCAGCTTCACCACCAGCGCCACGTCCGGGTATTGCTTGACGATCTTCTCCAGCATCGGATCAAAACGCTTGCAGTACGGGCAGTTATAGTCGGTAAAGGTCACCAGCGTCAGTTTGGCGTTGGCGGCGCCCAGGCGCGGGCTGGCCGGATCCTGGTACAGCGTTTTGGCGTTCTGCTTGATAGCCTGGCTGATTTGCTCGCCGGCGGTTTGCTGCTGCCAGGCGTCCACCGCCTGCGCCAGAATGTCCGGGTTGGACACCAGCGTTTCGCGGATCATCTCTTTGATGCGCGCCTCTTGCGCCGGGGTGAAAGGCTCGGCGGCCCACGCTGGGGCGGCGATGATCATCAGTAAAATCAGTAGTTTTTTCATTGTTCGGTTCCTTTGGCATGGGAAAGCGTTTGCAGCACGGCGTCACGGGTCAACAGCGGGGATAACACCTCGCCGTCCGGGCTGCCGGGGCCATAGACTTGGTTGAAAGGCACGGCGACGCTGCCGCGCTTTTGCAGGAAGGCGCTGATGTCGGCCGACGGACGGCTCCAGTCGCCGCGCAGCGCGACCACATCGTCGGCGCTCAGCGCGCGCTGTACGTCATCACGCAGCAGCACATTGAACTTGTTGGCTTTACAGGTCACGCACCAGTCGGCTGTCACGTCGACGAACACCCGCTTATGCTGCGCCAGCGCCTCGGCGATCGCTTGCTCGCTCAGCGGTTGCCACTGCACCCGATCCTGCAACGGTTGGCGCCACAGGCCGGCGGTCAGCGATCCGGCCAGCAGAACCACGCCCGCCAGCACCACAGTGCCTGCCGCCAGCTTGGCCGCCAAGCGTGCCCCCTGTTGGCGCCACACCGCCAGCAGCAACGCCAGCAGCGCCAACGCCCCCAGCCACAGCGTGGCCTGCACGCCGATATGGTTGCTCAGCAGGCTCAGCAGCCACAGCGACGACGCCAGCATCAGCAGCCCCATCGCCAGCTTGACGGTATTCATCCAACGGCCGGGGCGCGGCAAACGCAGCGCCAGCGATGGCCAGGCGGCGATCAGCAGCCACGGCAGGCTCATGCCGATGCCAAGCGCGATGAACATGCCCCACAGCACCGGCAGCGACGCCGCCAGCGCGAAGGCCACCGCCGTGCCGAGAAACGGCGCCGAGCACGGCGTCGCCAGCAGCGTGGCGAACGCGCCCTGCCAGAAATGGCCGCTCAGACCACGCCCGTTATGGGTCGCCAGCGAGGTATTCAGATCGGACGAGAGACGCAAATGGAACAGGCCGAACAGGTTGGCGCTGAACAGCAGCGTCACCAGCACCATAAAGCCGATAAACCACGGATTCTGGAACTGAATGCCCCAGCCGAGCGCGTGGTTGCCGAGCCGCAGCAGCGTCATCAGCAGGGCCAGCGCCATAAACGAGGCGACGATGCCCAGCGACGACGCCAGGAACTGCAGACGAACGCTGCGCCGATCGCGCCGCTCCACCTGCAGGATCGAACCGAGCTTGATGCCCAGCACCGGCAGCACGCATGGCATCAGATTGAGGATCACCCCACCCGCCAACGCCATCAATACCGCCTGCCACAACGGGAACGCCGCACCGGCGGGCGCGGCCAACGGATCGCCAATCGGCAGCGTAATCTGCTGCGCCATGCCGCCGTCGTCGATCACCAGCGTCAGCGTTTTGCCGCGCAGGTCCGGCGCCGCATCGCCCCAGCCATCGCTGACCGGGACTCGCGCCAACAACCGATCGCCGTCGGTTTCAACCTGCGGCTTGCCGAGATCGGCATCCGCCAGCGTATCGAAGAACAGCGCAGGCTGTTGCCAGCCGGCGGCGCGTTCGGCGGAAATCTGCAGCTCGCCGCTGCGATATCCGGCCTTGACGCTTTCCGCCAACCCGGCGGCGATCGGCACCTGCCCCATCGCCTGCGCGAAATCGTGATTAAACTGCGGATCGTTCGGCGCCGTCAGATCCAGACTGAACGGGTAGTCGGTCAGAATGCAAACGTTGCTGCAGGTGGACAGCGTCAGCGTACCCGCCAGCGGGCCGGATACCTGGCCTGACATCACGATCGGCAACGTGATCCGATCGTGATAGCCCTGGGTGGAAATGCCGGCCACCTCGAAACGCTGCGGCGTCGGCCAGTGCCAGGTCGCCGGCGGTGGGTTGCCTTGCCAGACGATAGCCGGCGCGATGCCGCCTTCGCCCGGAGAGCGCCAATAGGTTTTCCAGCCTTTTTGCAGCTCGACCGACAGCAGCAGGCGGGTCTCCCCCGGCTGTGACGTGTCGGCGCGCAGCCGCACCTTGGCATGATCGTTGGCCAGATTTTGCAGCCAGCCGCTGTCCGCCGCCTGCAAGGCAGGCAGCCACAGCATAAACAGGCAAGCGCAGGCCAGCCTGATGATTTTCAACATGTTAATTCTCCATAAATGATTAATTCACCACGAAAAACGGGCGATTAACTCATTCACGGAAGACGCATAATCGAAGGTGCACCCTGAGGGTGGGCGGAGAAATGGCGCGAGGAGGAGGAATGCGCAGACGCGCGGCAATGGTCGGCGCCAACAGCGCCAGCAGCAGACCCAGCCCGAACAGCACGGCTTCGAACATCACCGGCGGCGCGGCCAGCAATGACTTGGCGCTCAGCTCACAGGGCGTCGGCTGCGCTTCGGCGGCCTCATCGCCGGATTGAACGGCGGTGGCGGCCGGGATCCCCAGCGTTTGCTGCAGCGCATGCAGGCCCGCCATGCGCTGGGTCATGCACGTCAGCACCACCAGGCAAGCCAGGCATAAAAACCATTTTGCAATCCGCTGCCGTTTAACCATGCCATCCTCATGTTCAGATCTGGGGTTATCTTAGCGGCGCGGGCGCGATTAGCAACGTTTTGTCGGTAAAGAAATGTCTGAGCGGCGGTATTGATGGCGGCGATTTACAGGTATCATAGTGGGTAAGCCTGCGCTTTTCGCCGGGTATGATGACGATTCTCTCCTCCAGGCATTCTGCGGGGATACACAGCGAAGGACTGGTGATATGCAACCTTTGAGTGGGCCGGGCACCCCAATCGCCGGCGAACGCCCCCCCTCCCCGGGCAAAACGGCGGCCACTGACGATCAACCCCTCTCTCCGGCGCAGCGCACGACGCTGGAAAAACTGATCGTGAAAATCATGACGCTCAGCCCGGTCAAATCGGCGGAGATCTGGGCGTCTCTGCGTCACGATCTCGGCGCCGACAAAGGCGGCGAACTGCTGGCGCGCCATTTTCAACCGGCGGAACAGCTGCTGCAAACGCGCCTGACGCAGGCGCAACAAAACCATGCCGGGCGCCAACTGCTGCAACAGCTGGCCGAATTGCTGCCGCAGGGCAATAACCGCCAGGCGGTCAGCGACTTTATTCGCCAGCAGTTCGGCCATACGGTGTTGAGCCAACTGAGCCCACCGCAATTGCAACAGGTACTTAATCTGTTGCAGACCGGCGGCCTGACCATTCCCCAGCCGCAGCAAACCGCCACCAGCGATCGCCCGCTGCTGCCCGCAGAGCATCAAAGCCTGCAGCAGCAGATCACCAAACTCAGCGCCGCCACCGGCGAAGCGCCGGCTAAAATCTGGCAAACGCTGTTCGATCTGGCGGGCGTGAAAACCAACGATCCGCTGCCGGCGCGCCACTTCCAGCTGCTGAACCAGTTTTTACAGGTGAAGGTGGCGCTCAGCCCGCAGAACGCGCCGACGCTGAACAACCTGCTGGCGGCGCTCAAGCAGCCGGCGGACGAGCGAGAACTGCAGCAGATGAACGACTATTGCCAGGCGCGCTTCAACTGCGGCGCCAATGCGCCGCTGACGCATCCGCAAATGAGCGACGCCATTCATCAGCTGTTTGCCCGCCGTCTGGATAAAGCCGGCCAGGCGCAGCCGATCGCCAGCCACCCTGTCGAACCGCAGCCGCTGCTCAACCCGCTGATCGCCGCCTTGCCTCTGCCGCTGCAAAAAGCGCTGAGCAAGCCGGCCGTAGCGCTGATCCTGCTGCTGTTGGCGTTGGCGATCGTGCTGGCGCTGGTGTTTTAACGCCTCAGGCGCAGCCGCAGTCCTCAGCAGCCGCCCGATCGCGCAACGATCCCGGCTGTTCTCCGATGGCCAATGGATGGCCATCGCGCAGCCAGAAGTCCAGCCCGCCGATCAGCTCCTTCACCCTGAATCCCAGTTTCGCCAGCTTGTAAGCACCTTTGGTGGATCCGTTGCAGCCAATGCCGTCGCAGTAGGTCACATACACTTTCCGGCGATCCAGCTGCGCCGTGCCGGCTTCATCCATCAGGCGATGCGGCAAACTGAGCGCACCGGGGATATGCCCGGCGGCGTACAGCGCCTGCGCGCGGGTGTCGATCACCACCATCCCGTCCACGCCATTGCGCAGATCTTCCGCCACATCCCAGGCATCCGCATAGCGGCTCAGTTTAGCCGCCAGATAGGCCAGGCTTTCTTCCGGCGCCGCCGGCGGAAAAGCCAGCACCAATGATTCTTTCGACATATCACTTACTCCCGTGCATCAAGACAGATGACAATAGTGCCCCATTTTGGTCTTATGATTGATACCCATTATCCACAGATGATAAGACCCATTATGCGGCACACGCTGATCACGCTGTTTCAGCAATCGCCCCAGGCCGTCGGCACGCTGCGCGAACGTCTTTGTGCAGCATTGCGGCAGGCCATCCACCACGGCGCATTGAACATTGGGCAACGCCTGCCCTCCAGCCGAGTGCTGGCTGGGGATCTGAAACTCTCAAGGGTGACCGTCGAAGCAGCGTACGGCCAGTTGGAGGCGGAGGGGTATTTGCAGCGCCGCGTCGGCCAGGGCACATTTGTGGCTATCCGCATCGCCAAATCGCCGCCGCCGCCGCCTCGCACCGCCATGCCGCGCCTTTCGCAACGCGGCCAACAGATCGTGCAAACCGGCGGCTGCCGCGATCCGCAGCAGCCACAGGCGTTTGCCGCCGGCTCGCCGGATCTGCGCGCGTTTCCGCTAGCCTTGTGGAAGCAACTGACCGCACAGCGCCTGCGGCTACAGGGAGAAAGCCTGCTGCGCTACGGCGACCCGCAGGGCTATTTGCCGCTGCGTGAAGCGATTGCCGCCCACGTCAACCAAACGCGCGGCGTAATCTGCGATGCAAACCAGGTTATCGTGCTGACCAGTTCACAGCAGGCGCTGCAGCTGATCGCCACGTTGCTGCTGGACAGCGGCGACAGTGTCTGGATGGAAGAACCGGGTTACGCCGGGGCGAGAAACGCCTTTATCAGCGCCGGCGCCGCCCTGACGCCGGTGGCGGTAGACGGCGACGGCCTGCGCGCTGAGCCCTCCTTGCCCGATCCGCGTTTGATTTATCTGACGCCCTCGCACCAATACCCGACCGGCGCAGCGCTCAGCCTGGCGCGCCGCTTGGCACTGCTGACGCTGGCGGAAAAGCAGCAGGCCTGGATCATTGAGGACGATTACGACAGCGAGTTTCATTACGACGGCCTGCCGATACCGGCGATGCAGGGTCTGGATCGCCGTGGCCGGGTGCTGTACCTCGGCACCTTCTCCAAATCGCTGTTCCCTTCGCTGCGGTTGGCGTACCTGATCGTACCGCCCACGCTGGTTGAAGCGTTCGTCACCGCACGCACGGTGTATGACGGCCACAGCGCGCAGCTGATGCAGGCGGTCACCGCCGAATTCATCCACCAGGGGCACTTCGCCGCGCATATCCGCTACATGCGCCAACTCTACCATAGCCGGCGCGATGTGTTGCTGGCGGCAGTACGCGAAAAACTCGACCACTTCGCCACCCCCGCTCCCGCCACCGGCGGCCTGCAGCTCAGCGTCTGGCTGCCGCCCGGCCAGGAGGCGGCGCTAAGCCGGCAGGCGCGGCGGCTCGGCATCCTTACGCCCGGGTTAACAGCGCAATACCAAACGGTTCAGGCGCAGCGCGACGGGTGGCTGCTGGGCTTTTCGGCCCTGACGCCGGGCGAGATCCGCTGCGCCGTCGAGCGGCTGGCGCGGATCACCGTGGCTTAGCCTGGCCCCAATGGGACGCCGATCGGCTTATTGTTCGGTCAGGCGCATCTCCGCCACCAGCGGCAGGTGGTCGCTTACCGCCGGCCAATGCACGCCGTTCCAGTCGCCGCTGGCGTTCGGCACCGTCAGGCTGTCCAGATGCCAGCGCTGCGCGTTGCCGGTGAAGATGTAATCCACCTTGATCTCGGCGTTTTCCGCCGGCCAGCTGCGGCCGTCCTGCCCGTTGGGCATGATATCGTTCCAATAGCGGCTCAGCTCCAGCCAGGTGACGCTGCCCGGCACATCGTTCATATCGCCGAACAGCAGCTTGATGCCGCGCACTTCGATGGTGCGATCGTTCAGCTCCCGCACCTGATCCAGACGCATCGTCGGATCTTCCTTGGTATCGAGGTGGGTGTTGAACAGGGTGATCGGCGTCGGGAACTCCGGCACATCAACCTTGGCGCTGAAGGCGATGCGCTGTTCGCGCTGGCCGGACGGCAGCGGATAGATCACGGCATCGTGCAGCGGATACTTCGACAGAAACGCCAGGCCGTATTCACCGCCGTCGAAATCGATCGCCCGGCCGAACACCGCCTGCATGCCGGTCAGTTTCGCCAGTTCCGCCGCCTGATCGACCCGCCCGCTGCGGGCGGTGAGTTTATCCACCTCCTGCAGCGCCACCACGTCGACATTCATCGCGCGAATCGCCTTGGCGATGGCGGTCATGTCGCTGACCTTGCCGGCGGCGATATTGAAGCTGGCGACGCGGATCTTCGGCGCCTGCTCCAGTTCGTAGGTTTTGTTCTTCAGGCCGCCCAACGCGCTGGCCACTTCGCGGCTGTTGACGTTGCTGTTGGCGTGCCCGGTATCGGCAGACGACCAGGCGCTGTGAGAGATGCCCAGGGACAGTAAGGTGATAAGCAGAGCGTGACCGGTGTGCATGAATTCTCCTTGAGGGACAGATAAGTGTTATGTGGGCGCTTCCTGGCCCACAGCTAACACCGATTTTGCCGCAGAAACCTGCGACTATTTCCTAGTTGCACCGCTATTTTTCGTTTCTGCGCGATGCTTCGCATTCTGGCGGTTTACGCATTGCACCGTTGGACAAACGGCTGATTTCGTTTTAAAACCGGTAGATTGCCAACCGCGAGGAGTTCCGATGACCAGCCCGATTGCCGAACAACTTACCGAACGTTTCTTCCGCTATCTGGCGGTGACCAGCCAGAGCAACGCCGCCGCAGCCACCCTGCCCAGCACGCCGGGGCAGCATGAGATGGCGCAACTGTTGGCCGACGAGCTGCGCCGGCTCGGCCTGGCCGACGTGCAGATCGACGAGCACGCCACCGTCACCGCCCGCAAGCCCGGCACCCAACCCGGTGCGCCGCGCATCGGCTTCATCACGCATATCGACACCGTGGACGTCGGCCTGTCACCCGAGATTCGCCCGCAGCGCCTGCGCTTCACCGGCGAAGATTTATGCCTGAACACCGAGCAAGGCATCTGGCTGCGTACCGCCGAGCATCCGGAGATCCTGCCCTACCGAAACGAAGAGATCCTGTTCAGCGACGGCACCAGCGTGCTGGGCGCCGACAATAAGGCGGCGGTCACCGTGGTGATGACGCTGCTGGCCAACCTGACCGCGGCCGATCGCCACGGCGATATCGTGGTGGCGTTCGTGCCGGACGAAGAGATCGGCCTGCGCGGCGCCAAAGCGCTGGATCTGCAGCGTTTCCCCGTCGATTTCGCCTACACCATCGACTGCTGCGAACTGGGTGAAGTGGTGTACGAGAATTTCAACGCGGCGGCGGCGGAGATCCGCATCGAGGGGGTGACCGCCCACCCGATGTCGGCGAAAAACGTATTAATCAACCCGATACGCATCGCCAACGACATCATCAATCGATTCGACGTGCAGGATACCCCAGAGCACACCGAGGGGCGCGAGGGTTATTTCTGGTTCACCGATCTGGCCGCCAACGCCAATCAGGCGACGCTGAAGGTGTCGATTCGCGACTTCGATCGCGCGGCGTTCGAGGCGCGCAAGGCCCGCCTTGAGGAGACGGTGCGCCAGGTGGCGGCCAACTATCCGCGCGCCAACGTCAGCTGCAGCGTCAGCGACATCTACAGCAACATCAGCAACGCCATCGGCGAGGACCGGCGCGCTATCGATCTGATCTTCGGCGCCCTCGCCGCCCACGGCATCCCGCCGAAGGTGATCCCGATGCGCGGCGGCACCGACGGTGCGGCGCTCTCCAGCCGCGGCATCCTGACGCCCAATTACTTCACCGGCGCGCATAACTTCCACTCGCGCTTCGAGTTTTTACCCGTCAGCGCCTTCGTGAAATCCTATCAGGTGACCCGCAGCATTTGCCTGCTGGCCGCGCGGCAAAGCGGCCAACCGGCTTAGCTCATCACCCAACCGAGCAACGCGGCCCATGCCAACAGCGGCAGCGAATAATAGTGGAAGCGCAACCAGATCTTGCGCTCCCCCGCCATGCGCAACGCAATCAGGTTGGCGAGCGATCCGATCGCCAACCCGAAGCCGCCGGCGTTGACCGCATAGGCCAGCTGAGCGCTGGAAGGCACATAGTTGAGCAACAGTATGGTGGCCGGCACGTTGCTGACGATCTGCGACAGCCCGACGCCCAACGCATACACGCTCCCCTCGCTCAGCCCGGCGATGGCGGCGAACGCCGGCTGAAGCGGCGGCAAACGGGTAAACAGGCCGACATCGATGAACATGGCGGCGAACACGAAAATCAGGCTCCAGTCGATCTGCAACAGCACTCGGCGCGCCAGCAGCAAGAAACCGGCGAACACCGCCAGCAGCCCATACAACGGCAGATCGAAATCGAGACACAGCAGGAAAACCGCATACAGCCCTACACAGCTCAGCAACAGCGGCCGCTGGTAGGGATAGCCCTCGGTATTCGGCGTTTTCACGATGTCGCGCGCCGGGAAGCTGAACCAGGTCAGCGCCAGCAGGCTCAACATCATTGCGGCGCCAAACGGCGCCATCTGGCCGATGAAACCGAGGAAAGAGAGGCCGGAACGGCTCCACAGCAGGATATTTTGCGGGTTGCCGATCGGCGTCAGCAGCGAACCGGCGTTCACCGCCAGCGCCTGGAAGATGATCAGGCGGCCGACCGGCAGCGCCGACAGCTTTTTCAGCGTGATGGTGAGCGGTATGACGATAAACAGCGCTACGTCGTTAGTCAGAAACGACGACAGCAGCGCGGCGGAGAACACCAGGAACAGCGCCAGCCGCCGTTCGCTGTGCAAGCGGTTGATAATCTTGCGGCCGACAAAATCGAAGTAGCCGCTGACCTCCACCCCTTTGGTCAGCAGCATCAGCCCCAGCAGGGTGATGAGGGTACGGCCGTCGATAAAACCACCCAGCGCTGCCAGCGGCTGCGGATGAAAGGCGAACATCGCCACGCCGGCCAGCAGCAATGCATGCAAGAAACGGTCTTTGGCAAAGGGATGGATGAGCCGGGAAATGGCGGTTGAACTCATAGCGGCAGTGTGAACCTCACCGAAAAGAATGGGCAGACGTTAGCTCAGACGCGGCTTCAGCGCCAGCAAAATGCTATTTTACCTTTATCCGCTTTCCATTTGCCGCGCTTTACTTTATTTGTAGCGGCTTTCACGGTTTCAAAGGACATGTTATGGCTTCCCTGTTCGCCAAAGGAGCGCTGTTGAGCGCCTTATGCGCCCTGCTCGCCGCCTGCGACGACGCCTCCTCCCGCCCGCAAATCGATATTGACGGCAAAACCATGGGCACTTTCTACAGCGTAAAAGTCAGCGGTGACGTCGCGATCGGCAAACAAGAATTGCAGCGGCAGATCGACACGGTGCTCGAACGGGCCAACGACGACATCTCGACCTACCGCGCCGATTCGGTGCTGTCGAGGTTTAACCGCAATGTTAGCCTCGAACCGCAGCCTATCCCGCGCGGCATGGCGGACATCGTGTTGATGGCCCAACGCATCGGCCGCGATACCGGCGGCGCCATGGACATCACCGTCGGCCCGCTGGTGAACCTGTGGGGGTTCGGCCCAGACAAGCATCCGGTCAAGGTGCCGGAACAGGCGCAGATCGACGCGGCAAAGCAGCGCACCGGCCTGCAGCACCTGAAGCTGATCAGCGACAACCGCGGGGAGTGGCTGCAAAAAGATCTGCCGGGCATGTATGTCGATCTCTCGACGCTGGGCGAAGGCTATGGCGCCGATGAGCTGGTGCGCCTGATGAACCGTCACGGCATTACCAACTACCTGGTATCGGTCGGTGGTGCGGTCTCTTCACGTGGCGTCAACGGCCAGGGCAAGCCCTGGCGGGTGGCGATCCAAAAGCCGACCGACCGTGAAAATGCGGTACAGGCGCTGGTGGATCTTCACGGTTACGGCATCAGCACCGCCGGCAGCTATCGCAACTACTTTGAACAAAACGGCCAGCGCTACTCCCATGTCATCGATCCGACCACCGGCAGGCCGATCAATCACCGGCTGGTTTCCGCCACGGTGATCGCCCCGACCGCGCTCGAGGCCGACGGCTGGGATACCGGTTTGATGGTGCTGGGCCCGGAGAAAGCGTTGCAGCTCGCGGAAGAGAAAGGGCTGGCGGTCTACCTGATCAGTAAAACCGACGACGGCTTCAGCGCCGTGATGACGCCGCAGTTCAAAGCGTTTTTGGTGCAGTGAGATAAAAAAAGCCCGGCACGCAATGGCCGGGCTTGGTCCTGTTCCGCGCCGATCACTTGGTCAGCGCGATGATGCCAAGGGTCAGACCGGCAACCGCCGCCGCGCCGCCGGCGATCGCGCCCGCGGTTTCCCAGTTATCCTGAGTGGTACCCTTCATGCAGGTGTTGGTGTGCACCAGACGCCCCTGGTCATCATAGACCGGCACGCAGGGAGAATCGGTGGCGCATCCGGCCAACACGGCCGACAGTAACCCAACCGCAATTAACTTTTTCATACTTCTTGCCTCAATGTTCGATCACTTTAGAAAGCTACGCCGAGCGATAATCATGCTACCAGGCTATTGTATGCCCAACGCATGTAATGGCGAGGTAATGATGTGTCAGGGGATGTGATTTGGGAAAACTCCGAGCGCCCGTCAAGTGGGCTTAGCGCAGTAAAAAGCCCGCGAAAACGCGGGCTTGATGGCGAGGTGAGGCTCAGGCGGAATTATTTCGCCAGTTTGCGCATCACCAGGGTGGCGTTGGTGCCGCCGAAGCCGAAGCTGTTGGACATCACGGTGGTCAGCTCGCGTTGGGTCGGCTGAGTCACGATGTTCATGCCGACCGCCTGTTCATCCAGGGTTTCGATGTTGATGCTCGGTGCGATAAAGCCGTGCTCCAGCATCAGCAGGCTGTAGATCGCTTCCTGCACGCCCGCGGCGCCCAGCGAGTGGCCGGTCATCGCCTTGGTGGAGGAGATGGCCGGGGTATTGTCGCCGAACACTTCACGAATGGCGCCCAGCTCTTTCACGTCGCCTACCGGCGTAGAGGTGCCGTGCACGTTGATGTAATCGATCGGCGCATCCAGATCCTGCATCGCCATCTTCATGCAGCGCACTGCGCCTTCGCCCGAAGGGGCAACCATGTCGGCGCCGTCGGAAGTCGCGCCGTAGCCGACGATTTCCGCATAGATGTGCGCGCCGCGCGCCAGCGCGTGCTCCAGCTCTTCAACCACCACCATGCCGCCGCCGCCGGCGATGACGAAACCGTCACGATCGGCGTCATAGGTGCGAGAGGCTTTTTCCGGCGTGTCGTTGTACTTGGTGGACAGCGCGCCCATCGCATCGAACTCGCAGGCCATTTCCCAGCACAGCTCTTCGCCGCCGCCGGCGAACACGATGTCCTGTTTGCCCAGCTGGATTTGCTCAACCGCGTTGCCGATGCAGTGTGCGGAGGTCGCGCAAGCGGAACTGATGGAGTAGTTCACGCCGTGGATTTTGAATGGCGTCGCCAGGCAGGCGGAAACGCCGGAAGCCATGGCTTTGGTGACCACGTATGGGCCAACCGCTTTCAAGCCGCGCGGGCTGCGCATCGCATCGGCGCCGAACACCTGGAAGCGCGGAGAACCGCCGCCGGAACCGGCGATCAGGCCCACGCGCGGGTTGTTTTGATACTCTTCTTCCTTCAGGCCGGAAGAAGCGATCGCTTCTTGCATCGCCAGGAAGGCATAAATGGAAGCGTCGCTCATGAAACGCACCGCCTTGCGGTCGATCAGGCCGGTAGTGTCGAGCTTAACTTGCCCCCATACGTGACTACGCATGCCGGAATCTTTCAGCTCCTGGGAGAAAGTGATCCCAGAACGTCCTTCCTGCAGGCTTGCCAGGACCTCCTGCTGGTTATTACCAATGCTGGAGACAACTCCCAGGCCAGTAATCACTGCACGTTTCATTCAATACCTCTTCCACTATTTACCTACGGGATTTTGCATCGCACTTTAGCGTACAGATGTAAGCCGAACAAGTCCGATCAGCGTTTTTCAGCTTTATTGTCGTCCAGTTTGCGCCGGGGCGCCAGCGCCGTTAGAATTCGCGGCATCCCTTGAATTTCGAGCCATTGACCGTGAACCACGCCCCCATCCAAACCGCAACGCTAACCTGGAACGAACAGGGTACACCTGTTTCGAAACAGTTTGATGACGTCTATTTTTCCAATCAGGATGGGCTGGAAGAAACCCGCTACGTCTTCCTGCACGGCAATCGGCTGCCGCAGCGTTTCGCCGCCCACCCGCGCTCGCTGTTTGTCGTGGCGGAAACCGGGTTCGGCACCGGGCTCAATTTCCTCACGCTGTGGCAGGCCTTCGCCGGCTTCCGCCAGGCCGGGCCGGACGCGACGCTGCAACGCCTGCACTTTATCAGCTTCGAAAAATTTCCCCTGCAGCAGGCTGACCTGGCGGCGGCGCATGCGCGCTGGCCGGAGCTGGCGCCTTACGCCGACGAACTGCGCGCCCAGTGGCCGCTGCCGTTGCCGGGGTGCCATCGCCTGCTGTTGGCCGAAGGCCGCATTACGCTCGATCTGTGGTTCGGCGACGTCAACGATCTGCTGCCGCAGTTTGACGCCAGCATGAATAACCAGGTGGATGCCTGGTTCCTCGACGGTTTCGCGCCGGCAAAAAATCCCGACATGTGGACCGATCAACTGTTCGCCGCCATGGCGCGTTTCGCCCGGCCGGGAGGCAGCTTCGCCACCTTTACCGCCGCCGGCTTCGTGCGCCGCGGCTTGCAACAGGCCGGTTTTCAGGTCAACCGCTGCAAAGGCTTCGGCCAAAAGCGTGAGATGCTCGCCGGCGAGCTCCCGGCCGATACGCGGCCCGCCGCACATCCGGCGCCCTGGTATCGACGCCCGGCGGCGGACAACACCGCCGACATCGCCCTGATCGGCGGCGGTGTCGCCAGCGCGCTCACCGCGCTGGCCTTGCTGCGCCGCGGCGCCACCGTCACGCTGTACTGCGCCGATGAGCAGGCGGCCGAGGGCGCATCCGGCAACCGCCAGGGCGCGATTTATCCTTTGCTGAACGGCAGCGGCGACGCGCTGGAGAGCTTTTTCAGCGCCGCGTTTCCCTTCGCCCGCCGCCAGTACGATGCCCTGTTGCAACAAGGCGTCGCCTTTGATCACCAGTGGTGCGGCGTCAGCCAGTTGGCCTATGACGAAAAGAGCGGCGCCAAGATCGCCAATATGCTGAAAACCGACTGGCCGCAGGCCTTGGCGATGGCGGCCGACCGCGAGACGCTCAGCGAACGGTGCGGTGTTGATACCGGCTTTGGCGGCATCACCTACCCGCTAGGCGGCTGGCTCTGCCCGGCCGAGCTGACGCGCGGCGCTATCGCGCTGGCGCAGCGTCAGGGCTTGGTCTGCCACTACCGGCACGATGCACAGAGGCTGACGCAGGAAGAAAACGGCTGGCGCATCGATTTCGCCAACGGCGACAGCCGACGCCATGCGACAGTGATCCTGGCCAACGGCCATCGGTTGGCCGAACTGGCGCCGACGGAAGCCCTGCCGCTGTATTCGGTACGCGGGCAGGTGTCGCATATTCCGACCTCGCCGGCCCTCGGTCAATTGAAACAGGTATTGTGTTACGACGGCTACCTGACGCCGGTTAATGCCAACAACGGCCAGCACTGCATCGGCGCCAGCTATCAGCGCGGCGACACCGCCACCGACTACCGCGAGCAGGAACAGCAAGAGAACCGCGAGCGTCTGCTGCGCTGTCTGCCGGAGCAGACCTGGCCGCAGCAGGTGGACGTCAGCGCTCATCAGGCGCGCTGCGGCGTGCGCAGCGCCACCCGCGATCATCTGCCGATGGTCGGCGCGCTGCCGGACTATCAGGCCACGCTGGCGCAGTATCAGGATTTGCAGCGCCAGAACCAGCACGGCGAAACCGTCGCCGATGCGCCGGTCTATCCCGGCCTGTTCACTATCGGTGGGTTGGGATCGCGCGGGCTGAGCTCGGCGCCCCTGGCGGCGGAAATTTTGGCGGCGCAGCTGTTCGGCGAGCCGTTGCCGGGCGATGCGCGCCTGCTGGCGGCGTTGAATCCGAATCGGATGTGGGTGCGGAAATTGCTGAAAGGACGTGCGGTTTAATCAACCTTGAGGGGCGCGGCGACGCGCCCCGGCATGACGATCAGGCGGCAGGGGTTGCAGCCTGATAGAGGTTTTCCCACATGCCGCGCACCAGGATCTGATCCGGCGGCGAGAGTTCCCCAGCGGCGATCGCTTTGTGCAGGCTCTCCTCCACCCGCGCTTTCAGCGCTGCGGCGGTGTGTTCGCCCTGCTCTTCCGCCTCGGCCACCGCCAGCGTCAGATGACCGCGCAGGTAGCCACCGGCAAACAGTTCATCATCGCTGGCGTGCTCTACCATGTCATCAATCAGCGCCAAAATGCGCGCTTCAAATTCTGCGATCATCAAATTTCCTCATTAAATAACGGGCTGTGGCGTCAGTTGAGATCTTCCGGATACGGAAAGTGCTCGGCCGCCAACGGTGGCGTATTGTAGAACGATTGCAACGCCTGAATAAAGCGCGCAGGCCTTGTGGGTATTCCCTGCTCCAGCAGCGCCAATACCCGGGCGCGCACCTTGCGTTGGAACGCGATGCGATCCGGCTCGCAGTCGCCGTTCAGGTTGTCGCAGCTGACGTTGAACGGGAAACCGGCCGCCACGCAGAACATCCATTCCAGCGCCTGCGGTTTTATCTCCACGGCTTCGAATTCGCTCTGGGTCTGCGCGTCCCGTCCATCCGGGCAATACCAATAGCCGAAGTCCACCAATTGACGGCGCGCGTCACCGGCGATGCACCAGTGCGAAATTTCATGCAGGCCACTGGCGTAAAAACCGTGGGCGAACACGATGCGGTGATACGGCAGTTCGTCGTCGGCCGGCAGGTAAATGGGTTCGTCGTCGCCCTTCACCAGGCGGGTGTTGTAGTCATCGCTGAAGCAGCGATTGAAGATCGCGATCAACTGCTCATAGTGATGACGGGTCTGCGTGTCTGACATAAAAATTCTATAACCACAAAAATAAAGAGGCCATTATACCCGATAAGACAGGGCGCGTAAGCAGCGCACCCTCTTCATCTTTAACCGTGCACGAAGGCGGCCAACCACTGCTGAATCTCTGCGCCGTGATTGTCGTACAGCAGCTTGAGGCTCATCACCAGTGAGACGATCACGATCATCGGCCGAATCAGTTTCTGCCCGCGGGTCAGCACCATGTGCGCGCCCAAACGCGCCCCCAGCACCTGCCCCACCAGCATCACCAGACCGATGCTCCACACCACCTTGCCGCCGATGATGAACAGCGCCAACCCGCCGACGTTGGAGGTAAAGTTCAGCACTTTGGCGTGCGCCGTAGACTTGGCGAGGTTGAAACCGCACAGCGTCACATAGGCCAGCGCGTAGAATGAGCCGGCGCCGGGGCCGAAGAAACCGTCGTAAAACCCGACGCAGCCGCCGGCCACCAGCCCGAACGGCAAGGCGCCGAGGCGGCGTTGACGATCTTCCTCACCCAGTCGCGGCATCAGCAGGAAGTAGAGACCGATGCCGATCACCAGCAGCGGCAACATCTGCCGCAGCACATCGGCGCGCATATGCTGCACCAGAATGGCGCCGGCGATCGAGCCGATCAGCGTCAGAAAAATCGTCAGCTTCTGGTCATTGAGGTTCACCGCTCGCCGACGAATGAAGTACAGACTGGCGGAGAAGGAGCCGCCGACCGACTGCAGCTTATTGGTCGCCAGCGCCTGCGCCGGAGGAACCCCCACCGCCAGCAAGGCCGGCACCGTCAGTAATCCGCCGCCGCCGGCGATGGAGTCGATAAACCCCGCCAGCAGCGCTACCGCAAACAACACCCCGAGCATCTCGGGGCCAATGACGAACCAGTCCATGAGTTATTCCGCTGAGAAATGGTGATCCAGCAATGCCTGACAGGTCGGCGGTAACGGCGGCGGCACGGATTTGCCCGGCTTCGCGTTAGGCTGATGCGGCACGAACCAGCTCGCCAGTTCGGCGCCGCAGCCGTCGCCCGGCGGCGGCGTATCCTGCTCCTGGCACTCCAGGCTGCCGGCCGGGCAACGCAGGCGCACGTGCATGTGCGCACGGTGACCGAACCACGGCCGCACCTTGTGCAACCAGGCGCGATCGGCGCCGGCGTCCAGACACAGACGCTGCTTGATCGCCGGGTTGACGAAGATACGCGTCACCTCCGCATCCTGCGCCGCCAGCTTGATCAGTGACTCAATTTGCGGTTGCCATTGGCGCGCCACCACCTGCTTGCCGTCGCCCGACACCAGGTCGATCGGCTGCGGTTTCAGCAATTGCTGCGCGCTCCAGCGCTGGCGCGGCAGCTGCAGCCAGATGTCGACGTCGAGCCCCGACTGGTGGCTGGCGTGGCCGCTGCTGAAGCGCCCGCCGGCCGGCATCGCCATGTCGCCAATCAGCACCGTGCCCAGCGCTTTCTGGTTCGCCTGGCTGCTGAGGCGCTGAATGAACGCCAGCAGATCCGGGTGGCCGAAATAGCGGCGCTGGTCGGTACGCATCACCTGATAATCCGGTGAATTCAGCGGCAACGGCTGCGCGCCGATGACGCAGCCGTTGGCGAAACCGCCCACCGCCTGCGGCGCGCCGGCCACCGGATGATCGATTTTCTGCCACGGCGTCAGCGCCATGGCGGAGGCGGAGGCCGTCAGGGCCACCAGGCCCAACATCCAGTTTTTCATGGCGATTACCAGCGCGGTACGTCGGAAACCACATCACCGTTTTGCGCGCGCTGGCGCAGCAGGTGATCCATCAACACGATCGCCATCATCGCTTCGGCGATCGGCACGGCGCGGATGCCCACGCACGGATCGTGGCGACCGCGGGTGACCATTTCCACCGCTTCGCCCTGGCGATTGATGGTGCGCCCCGGCACCATAATGCTGGAGGTCGGCTTCAGCGCCAGATGCGCGATCACCGGTTGGCCGCTGCTGATGCCGCCGAGAATGCCGCCGGCATGGTTGCTCTGGAAGCCTTCCGGGGTGATTTCATCGCGGTTTTCGCTGCCGCGTTTGGTCACCACGGCGAACCCGTCGCCGATCTCCACGCCTTTCACCGCGTTGATGCTCATCAGCGCGTGCGCCAGATCGGCATCGAGGCGGTCAAACACCGGCTCACCCAGGCCAACCGGCACGTTTTCAGCAATCACGCTGACCTTGGCGCCGATGGAGTCACCCTCTTTTTTCAGCGCGCGCATCAGTTCGTCCAGCGCTTCCAGCTTGTCCGGATCCGGGCAGAAGAACGGGTTCTGTTCGACCTGATCCCAATCTTTCAGCTCGCAGGTCACGTCGCCGATCTGCGCCAGATAGCCGCGCACCTGCACGCCGAACTTCTGCTGCAGGTATTTCTTGGCGATAGCGCCCGCCGCGACGCGCATGGCGGTTTCACGCGCCGAAGAGCGGCCGCCGCCGCGATAGTCGCGCAGACCGTATTTCTGTTCGTAGGTGTAGTCGGCATGCCCTGGACGGAACACGTCTTTGATGGCGCTGTAGTCTTGCGAGCGCTGATCGGTGTTTTCAATGATCAGACCGATGCTGGTGCCGGTGGTCACGCCTTCAAATACGCCGGAGAGAATGCGCACCTGATCCGGTTCACGGCGCTGGGTGGTGTAACGCGAGGTGCCCGGACGACGACGGTCCAGATCGTGTTGCAAATCGGCTTCGGTGAGCGGGATGCCGGGCGGCACGCCGTCGACGATACAACCCAGCGCCACCCCGTGAGATTCACCGAAGGTGGTGACGCGGAAAATCTGCCCAATACTGTTTCCTGCCATCACGGCTCCTTACCGTTAGTCTTTTATCGTTATGCGGCCCGCCATGCGGGCCTTGGAAATGCGGCTTAGCTGCGATAGAGGCTGAAGTGTTCCTTGCAATCCACCAGCTGCTGCTTGGTCAGCATGAACACGCCGTCGCCGCCGTTTTCGAATTCCAGCCAGGTGAACGGGATGTCCGGATATTGTTCCATCAGATGTACCATGCTGTTGCCCACTTCACAAATCAGCACGCCGTCGTCGGTCAGGTAGTCCGGCGCGCAGGCCAGAATGCGGCGCACCAGCTTCAGGCCATCGCTGCCCGCCGCCAGGCCCAGTTCCGGCTCGAAGCGGAACTCCTGCGGCAGATCCGACATGTCTTCCGCATCGACGTACGGCGGGTTGGTGACGATCAGATCGTACTGGATCGCGGGAACGTCGCGGAACAGATCGGAACGGATCGGGATCACCTGATGTTCGACGCCGTGCGCCTGAATATTGCGCTCGGTTACCGCCAGCACTTCGCTGGAGATGTCCACCGCGTCCACTTCCGCTTCCGGGAAAGCGTAGCCGCAGGCGATGGCGATGCAGCCACTGCCGGTGCACATGTCGAGGATATGGCGCGGCGGGTGCGGGATCAGCGCGCTGAAACGATCGTTGATCAGCTCGCCGATCGGTGAACGCGGCACCAGCACGCGCTCGTCGACGTAAAATTCCATGCCGCAGAACCAGGCCTTGTTGGTCAGATAGGCGACCGGGATGCGTTCGTTGACGCGGCGGATCACGCGCTCAACGATGCGATGGCGCTCGCTGGAAGTCAGACGGGCGGTGTGCATGTCCTCCGGTATGTCCAACGGCAGGAACAGGCTTGGCAGCACCAATTGCACCGCTTCGTCCCACGGATTATCGGTTCCGTGACCATAATAGATATTGGCGGCGTTGAAGCGGCTTACCGTCCAGCGCAGCATATCTTGAATGGTGTGCAGTTCGTTCACTGCTTCGTCGACGAAAATTTTGTCCAATTTGCCCTCCGGCAGGCGCTGTGTTTCATGATTTAGCCGCATAGTTTGCCATGAAGCCCGCGACAAATCACGCTTGCCCCTCGCGCTTTTCACTCTGGCCCGAGTTTTGCGTCGACAGCGCTCATTCACAAGGTAAACTAGCGAAATAAACGATTTCCGGTGAATGAAGCATGAAGAACAAGCCCCCTCTGAGCAAAGACGAACAACAGCTCTTCAGAGAGTCGGTGGCGGGCGCGAAAAAGCTGCGCCAGGACACCATCGTCCACCGCCCGCCGAAGCCCAAGGTCAAACAGATTGCGCCGCAGAGGCTGCTGCAGGAGCAGGTCGATGCCAGCTATTATTTTTCAGATGAATACCAGCCGCAGCTGGAAGAGGAAGGCCCGACGCGCTACGTGCGCCCCGGCAGCAGCCCGTATGAGCTGAAGAAGCTGCGGCGCGGCGATTACTCGCCGGAGCTGTTTCTTGATTTGCACGGCCTGACCCAGCTGCAGGCCAAGCAGGAGCTGGGGGCGCTGATCGCCGCCTGCAAACGCGAGCACGTGCACTGCGCCTGCGTGATGCATGGGCACGGCAAACACATCCTCAAACAGCAAACGCCGCTGTGGCTGGCGCAGCACCCCGACGTGCTGGCGTTCCACCAGGCGCCGAAGGAATGGGGTGGCAACGCCGCCATCCTGCTGCTGGTGGAGCTGGCCGAGTAGCCCCCCTCAGAAACGACTCAGGGCGATGTCAGACATCGCCCTGAGTTTATTCCGCACCGCATCCGCGGTTCACACTTTGGCCATCACCTGCGATGGGCTGACCTGCCATTCAAACTTGCCGTAGCTGCCGTCCGCCGGCAGATCGACGTTGGCGATCGCCGAGGTCGCGAACATCGGCGGGCACTCGCCCGGACACAGTTCCGCCACCAGATACCCCACCAGCGGCAGGTGCGACACGATCAGCACCGAGCTCACCCCTTGCATCGCCAGCGCCTGCAGATAGCTGCCGACCTGTTCGGCGTTGCCGCCCGGCGTCAGCTCGGGCAGCACTTCTTCGCCCTCCGGCAGCGTCAAGGCTTCACGCACCGTCGCCAGCGTCTGTTCGGCCCGCAGATAGGGGCTGACCAGCACGCGTTCAATATCCACAGACTTGGTGTTCAACCAGGCCGCCATCTGACGGGACTCGTCGCGGCCGCACAGGGTAAGGGGCCTTACCGCATCGCTGGCTGCCTCGAGCGCCGCCTCTCCGTGACGCATAATCAAAACTTGCATATTGCACCGCTGTTGTTGACAAAGTAACGCTATACAGAAACGCCGTGCGTGCTGTACCGCCGAGTTTTCCAACCCAAAGCCAAAGCTTTAAAACGATAACGCGCCGTCTCTTTATGGCGGCCGGGCATTTTGCCTGAAAGTTTGCCTAAAGAAAACGCTGTTTTTTACAGCAACCCTCCCCGGGCAAACCTCGATTGCTCACAGAACAATCAATTCAACGGGTTAAATTTTAACCTTGCCGCCATGAAATTTATTGATGGCGGTCAAGCTAACTTACCGCTGCCTCAGCCTCGCTGTACAGCCTCACCGGCTGACGCTGTTGCAAGGAGTGATGGCGATCACAACGCGGCCCTGTTGCAACTATAGTGCAAATCGGGCCGCCCTGCGTTCAGCTCCCCAGCGGGTAAAAGCGCTCGCCCTGCTGCGCCATGCGCTGCAAGCGCTCGCACGGCGCGAAGTGCTCGCCGTGCTGCTGGCGCAGGTAGTCCAGCGTCTTCACCACTTTCTCGGCGCCGAGCTCGTCCATATAGCGGAACGGGCCGCCGAGGAACGGCGGGAAACCGATGCCGAACACCGCACCGATATCGCCGTCGCGCGCGCTGCGGATCACGCCTTCATCCAGGCAGCGAGCCGCTTCGTTCAGCATCATCATCACGCAGCGCTGGGCGACGGTCGCCGGCAGCATGTGCGCCTTCGGCGTGACGCCAAGCAACGTATACAATGAGGTATCCGCGCGTTTACGCCGCTGCCGCTGCTGCCCTTCGCTCGGGTAGAGATAGAAGCCGCGGCCGTTCTTGCGCCCTTTGCGCCCGTCTTTCAGCACCGCATCGAACGCGGCCGGCGCGGCGAAACGCGGCCCCAGCGCCTCAACCAGCACCGGAATGATCTTGGTGCCGACGTCGATGCCCACTTCGTCCAACAGGGTGATAGGGCCGACCGGGAAGCCGAAGTCCACCAGCGCTTTGTCCAGCGATTCAATGGGCTCGCCTTCCAGCAGGCAGCGCGCCGCTTCGTTGATGTACGGCGCCAGGATGCGGTTGACATAAAAACCGGCGCTGTCGCCCACCACGATGGCGGTCTTGCCCTGCTTGTGCGCCAGCGCTACGGTGGTGGCGATGGTTTGTTCGCTGGTGCCGGCGTGCGGGATCACTTCCACCAGCGGCATTTTATCCACCGGGCTGAAGTAGTGCAGACCGATCACCTGCTGCGGCCGCTGGGCCTGTTCGGCGATGTGGCCGATAGGCAGCGAAGAGGTGTTGGAGGCGAACACGGTATGCGGCGCGCAGTTCGCTTCGACCTCGGCCACCATTTTCTGCTTCAGCGCCAGATCCTCAAACACCGCCTCGACCACGATATCCACCTGCTCGAAGCCGGTGTAATCGGTGGAGCCGGAGATCAGCATCATCTGCTTTTGCCGCTCCGCCGGGCGCATGCGCTTGCTGCGTACCCGTTTGCCGAGCACGTCCCAGCTGTATTTCAGCGCATGATTGATGCCGGTTTCATTGATGTCTTTGATGCGCACCGGCAAACCGCCGCGCGTGGCGGTGACACAGGCGATGCCGCCGCCCATCAGGCCGCCGCCGAGAATGCCGACGCGATGCAGGGCATGCGGCTGAGCATTGCCGCCCCGCTCTTTTTTCAGCGCGGTGGAGGCGAAGAACAAGCTGCGCAACGCCGCCGACTGCGGCGTCATCGCCAGCTCGCCAAAGGCGCGCGCTTCGGCCTCATAGCCGCTGGCGCTGCCGTGATCCAGCCCGGTGCGCACCACCTGAATAATGCGCTCCGCCGCCGGGTAGTTGCCGTGGGTTTTCGCCAACGTTTTCTTGCGCACGATGCTGAACAGCAGATTTCTGCCCAGCGGGCCATTGAGCAGGCGATCCTGCCACGGCAGCTCGCGCTGATGTTTCCAGCCCTGTTTCACCCGCTCGATGGCGGTCTGCAACAGGATCGATTGCGGCACGGCGTCGTCCACCAGCCCCATGCGCAGCGCCTGGCGGGCGCGAATGTGCTTGCCGGTCAGGATCATGTCCAGCGCCTTGGCGGCGCCTATCACGCGCGGCAGGCGCTGAGTGCCGCCAGAGCCCGGCAGCAGGCCCAGCTGCACTTCCGGCAGACCGAGCGCGGTTTTGTCATCCAGCGAACAGACGCGGCCGTGGCAGGCCAGCGCCAATTCCAGGCCGCCGCCCAGGCAGGCGCCGTGGATGGCCGCGACCACCGGCACCGGGAAAGCGGCGATCTGCGCCAGCGTGCTCTGCCCTTTCTTGGCCAGCGTTTCCGCCTCTTTGGCGCTGGTGCAGGCGGCGATCATGGTGATGTCGGCGCCGGCGATAAACGAGTCCGGCTTGCCGGAAACGATCACCAGCCCTTCCAGCGCAGTGTGCTGCTGCGCCCGGATCAGCACGTCGTTCACCTGTTCGACGAACTCGGCCTTGAGCGTATTGACCTTGTCGCCCGGCACGTCGATGGTGATCACGCCGATGTTGTCGGGGCGGATCGTCAGTTGAAAGGCCGACGGTTTGGCGCGCTGTTCATGCAATGCGTTTTCGAAACTCATTATTCCACCTCCACGATCATCGCGGCCCCTAACCCGCCGGCGGCGCAGGCGGTGGTCAGGCCCAGCCCGCCGCCGCGGCGTTTCAGCTCACGCAGCGTCTGGGTGATCATGCGCGCGCCGGTGGCGGCGAACGGGTGGCCATAGGCGATGGAACCGCCCAGGACGTTGAATTTGTCCATGTCCACTTCGCCGATCGCCTGGCTGCGGCCAAGCTTCTCGCGGGCGAACGCTTCGCTGGCGAACATCTTCAGGTTGGCCAGCGTTTGCGCGGCGAAAGCTTCATGCATATCGATGAGCGTCAGATCGGCCAGACCGATGCCGGCGCGATCCAGCGCCAGCGGCGTGGCGTAGGAAGGCCCCAGCAGCATGTCTTCCCACACGTCGATGGCGGCGAAGGCGAAGCTGCGCAAATAGCCCAGCGGCTGCAGGCCCAGCTCTTTGGCGCGCGATTCGCTCATCATCAGTACCGCCGCCGCGCCGTCGGTCAGCGGCGTGCTGTTGGCCGCGGTGACGCTGCCATGCTTGCGATCGAACGCCGGTTTCAGCTTGGCGTAGGACGCCAGGCTGGAGTCTTTACGGATGTTGTTGTCTTCGGAAAGCTGCGCGCGGTATGGCGGCACGTAGGCGGTCATCACCTCATCGCGCAGCCACCCCTCCCGCCAGGCCTTGGCCGCCAGCTCGTGGGAACGGTGCGCCAGCGCATCCTGCGCCTCGCGGGTGATGCCGTGGCTTTTCGCCATCTGTTCGGCGGTATCGCCCATGCGCAGGCCGGTGGAATACTCCGCCACCGCCGGCGGCACCGGCATCAGATCGCGGAATTTCAGCCGGCTGAACAATTTGAGGCGCTGCGACAGCGTGCGCGCCTTGTTGACGTCCACCAACGTGCGCGCCAACGCCTTGCTGACGCCGATCGGCAAGACGGAAGAAGAGTCCGCCCCGCCGGCGATGCCGACGCTGATGCTGCCGGCCATGATGCTCTCCGCCACGTTGGCGATCGCCTGGAAGCTGGTGGCGCAGGCGCGCGACACGCTGTAGGCGTCGGTATGGACGCTCATGCCGGTGCCCAGCACGATTTCACGCGCGATGTTCGGCGCCTCGGGCATTTGCACCACCTGGCCGAACACCAGCTGCTCGATAAGCTGCGGATCGATACCGCTGCGCGCCAACAGCTCGCTCACCGCCGTTTTCCCTAAATCCACCGCCGGAATGCCGTGATAGGCGGTCGCCTGTTTGGCAAAGGGGGTACGCAGTCCATTCACAATCGCAATGCGGTCACCATGACGGGTCACCAACGGCAGTGCCTTACTCATAAATGCTCCTGAAGAAAATAACGTCAGCGCAATGGGCAGAAAGAGGTCTGACCTGATGAGGTCATTGTTAACCAAACGGTTACATTTGGCAAACCGGCAGAGATCAAAACTGCGAGCAGGCGCACTTTCTATCGGGAGGGGGTACGGGAAAGGAAATCCCCGGCGCACAACAGGCGGCACCGGGGGTAAAGCCGGGATTAACGCAGGCCGAGCTGGAAGATCAGAGTTTCCGCCTGGCAGGCGAAGGTGAAATCGGCCTCCAATTGCACGCCGCCGTCAACCGGTTTAATGCTACTGCTGATGTCACAAGGGTCGGATTCGACCGCGCGCGCCTTTTCGCTCAGGGCCGCCAACATCGCCTCCGCATCGTGTTGATTACTGAACACCTGGCTGTAGGATGCGGTGCAATCGGTGTTATCCATTACGGTGCCGACATCCACGCAGCAACACGCGGCGGTTTCCTGGGCGCTGCATTTATTAATTGCATCTGACATGATTGGTTCTCCTCAAGGGCCTCGGTTATCAGCCCAAATTGCCGTTTCACTCACCGGCACAAAGCCACAAAATTCTGCAGGTATTTTACGCTTCCGCGCCGGCAATCACTAGCACTTACTTTTACTGGGTGTTTTAAGTGATGGAAATCACAAATAAAAATGAGCGACTGCTAAGGAATGGTAAGAATTTTGTTATTTACCGCTGGCTTTTTGTTAAGCAGATCTCTTTTTTGATATCAGGTTGGAAATATTTCAAAAACAAACTTGCAACATTTTCACAGGTCAGACCTATACTTCAGCCACTGGTCTGATTTGTCTGAACGATAACGGACCCTACAATCCCGCGCTCCTTGTTACTTCGTGTAACAATAGTTTAAATAATAAACACATAATGAGGTTTTGGTCATGAGCCAGAAAAACCTATTGACTAAATCAGCTCTCGCAGCTGCAGTGGCAATTATTTCTTCAAACGTGTCTGCCGCAGGATTCCAGCTGAATGAGTTCTCATCAGCTGGTTTAGGACGTTCGTATTCTGGCGAAGGCGCCATGGCGGATACGGCGGCCTCCGCAAGCCGCAACCCGGCGTTGCTGATGATGTATACCCGCCCGGAACTCTCTTTCGGCGCAGTCTTCATCGATCCGGACGTCGATATCAGTGGCCAATCCCCTTCCGGCGCCAGTCTGGATGCGAAAAACATCGCGCCGACCGCCTGGGTGCCGAACCTGCATTATGTTCACCCGATTAACGATCAATTCGCCGTAGGCGGCTCGGTCACCAGCAACTTCGGTTTGGCGACCGAATACAACGACGGTTACGCGGCGGGTTCCATGGGCGGCAAAACCGACCTGGAAACCTTGAACCTTAACCTGAGCGGCGCTTATCGCCTGAACAAGAACTTCAGCTTCGGTCTGGGCTTTGACGCCGTTTATGCCAAGGCCAAACTCGAGCGCTATGCCGGCGATCTGCCAAAACTGATCGCCGGATCGGGCCAGTTACCGCCACAGTTGGCCGGCCCGGTTTCGCAGATCCCGGCAGATACCCAGATTTCGCACCTGAAAGGCGACGAATGGGGCTTCGGCTGGAACGCCGGTATTCTGTACGAAGTGGATGAAAACAACCGTTACGGCTTCACCTATCGCTCAGAAGTGAAAATCGACTTTGACGGCGATTACAAAAGCAGCCTGCCTTCAGCCTTCAACCCGTTGCTGGCCTCTAAAGGTCTGCCGTGGGGCACCAACGGCACCACCATTCCGGGTTCTCTGAGCCTGCACCTGCCGGAAATGTGGGAACTGTCCGGCTACAACAAAGTGGCGCCGCAGTGGGCTATCCACTACAGCCTGGCCTACACCAGCTGGAGCCAGTTCCAGGAGCTGAAAGCCACCGGCAACAACGGCCAGACGCTGTTCCAGAAGCATGAAGGCTTCAAAGACGCTTACCGCATCGCGCTGGGCACCACCTACTTCTACGACGATAACTGGACCTTCCGTACCGGTATCGCCTTCGATGACAGCCCGGTGCCTGCCCAAAACCGTTCGATCTCCATTCCGGATCAGGACCGTTTCTGGCTGAGTGCCGGTACCACCTATGCGTTCAACAAAGACGCCTCGGTTGACGTCGGCGTGTCCTACATGCACGGCCAGAAAGTCACCATCAATGAAGGTCCTTACACCTTCACCTCCGAAGGCAAGGCCTGGCTGTACGGCGCCAACTTCAACTACCGCTTCTAATCTCGCCTGAGATGGATGCCAAAGCGCCCCGCGGGGCGCTTTTTCTTTGCCTGCCGCTCGCCGCGGGCGTAAAAAAACCCGCCAGACGACGGGTTTTCATGGGCATAAGGCCGGTGGTTACTGCGAGTCGATCTCGTCCAGATCGCCCTGAATCGCCTTGGCGTTCGGGTTCTCTTCCGGCTTGAGCGAACCGCCGTTGGCGATGAAGTCGTGGCGCTGGAAGTAAGCTTCGCGCACCATGACATAAGGATCGGAGGAGTTGCGCAGCAGGCCGTCGGAATCCAGCAGTTGAGCGCGGGTTTCGATACCCTCGACCACCCATTTGCCCGCCGACATCCAGAAGGTCAGGTAACTCAGCATCGGATACAGCGTATCCGCAAAATCGCCGCCTTCGTCACGCAGCGTGAAGCTGCCGTAGCCCGGCAACATCACGTACGGGCCGTAACCCACATCGTAATGGCCCAGCGTGCTGCCGAAGCGGTTCGGTTCTTCGCGCGCCAGTTTCGGGTTGGCCATGCCGGCCACGTCGATCAGGCCGCCCATCCCGAGCAGGGTGTTCAGGAAGAAACGGTTGAAGTGGATCATCCCGCGGTAGGGATCGCCCTTCAGGAAGGCGTTGACCATGCTGGCCGGCTCTTCCAGGTTGGAGGTGAAGTTGCTGATGCCGTTACGCGCCGGCATCGGCACGTAGTCGCGCCAGGCCACCGCGACCGGACGCAGGATATAAGGATCCAGGACGTTGTAGTTGAAGTCGAACATCGTCCGGTTAAATCCTTCCAGCGGATCGGAACGCCCTTGCGGATCGTTGTCTGGCGCGCTGGCACAGCCCACCAGTAATACCGTTGCGAATGCCACCCCAGTCAGGCGAAAGTTCATATTTTTCTCCATAAAAACACGTTCGGTCTTATTTTTCAGGGACCTGCTTGTTTATCTGAACGCTAACCTGCTCTTTACCGCTGAATGTCTGCAGCGAGCTTTCGCCGAACCAGTCCCCCGGCTGCGGCGTGGCCAATCCGTCCTGTGAGAGGCGCACACGCACCTGCACCTGATGCTGCGCCGAGAGCAGACGCTCGGGCATCATGGCGTTGCTGTCATCCAGTGAGAAAGACAGCGGAAAACGGCTCAGCGGCAATTGTTTTACCGCGACCGGCACCGGGCTGACGCCGTCGGTGACCGAAATGACCAGCGTCCCCCGCGGCGGCATGGCTTTCGCCGCCTGCGGTGACAGCGCAACGGTCACATTCAGTTTAACATTTTCTCCGCCTGCCTGGGCTTTTGCTTGTGCAATACTGCGCTTTATCACTTCCGCGCGCGGATCGTTGGCCGGCAGCAGCTGCAGCATCACCTGCCAGGCGCCGATCGCCTGCTTGAAATCGCCCTGTTCGAAGGCATTGAACGCCAGCAGGCTCAGCACCCGCGGATCGCCGTGGTTTTCCGCGATCATGCGCCGCAACAGCTGTGCCGCCTGCTTGTTATCCTCCGGATCGTTGGAGCGCGTCAAGACCTCGGCATAGCCGAGCCGCACTTCCAGACTATTCGGATCCAATTGATAAGCATGAGCAAACGCCTGCGTAGCGGTGGTGGCATTATTCAGCGCCATGCCGACGCGCCCCAGCATCATCCAGTCACTGATGTTGCGATCGTCCTGTTGCAGCGCGGTGCGCAGCCCCAGCCCGAGGCGAGCAATCTCTTCCATGCTCAGCGGTTTGGCCCGCTCATTGGCAACGCGCTCGCGCAATTCCGGCATTTGCGCCTGCACCAGACGCCAGTCCAGCACCTGCGCCAGCCCGCCGGTTTTCAGATAAAAGCCAACGGTCACCGCCAGCAGTAACAGCACGCCCGGCACCAGCGCCCAGCGGTTGATCGGCTTCGCCTGCGCCATCTGCTCGGCCGGGATGTCGTTCAACAGGTTCTGTTGCAGCTCTTTGACCAGTTCCGGGCGCTCGGCTACCACGCCCTGCTGCTCATCCTGCTCCAACTCGCTGAGGCGATCCTGATAAAACGCCTTGTTCAGCGCATCGCGCGTGGCGGCGCTCTGCTTGCCGTGGCGCATCGCCGGCACCACCAGCGTTGCTGCGGCGCCGGCCAGCAACACGCAAATAATCAGCCAAAAAGCCATTAGGATTTCTTCCTGTCAGTCTCTTGCAACAGCGCCGCCAGGCGCTGCCGTTCCCGTTCGGAGAATGCATCGTCCACCGCCGCGTCGGGCTTGCGACGGGTGCGCAGGACCACCACTGCCCCGCCGATCAATACGAACAGCAGCGGGCCGATCCACAAGATCAGCGTCGCCGGCGTTACCGGCGGCTCGTAAGTGACGAAGTTGCCATAACGCGCCACCATGTAATCGATGATCTGCTGCTTGCTTTGCCCCTGCATCATCAGCTCGTACACCTTGGTGCGCATATCGGCGGCGATAATGGCGTTGGAATCGGCAATGCTGTTGTTTTGGCATTTCGGGCAGCGCAGCTGTTCGGTCAACTCGCGATACTGCTGCTCCTGCTCGACGGAGTTGAAGCGATAGGTATCGATCGCCGCGGCGGCGCTCCAGCTCAGCAGCGCGGCGCACAGCAGAACAATCAGCCTCATGCCTCACCCCCGTACTTTTTATACAGCGGCAGCACTTCCTGCTGCCAGACCCGCTCATTCATGTCGCCGGCGTGGCGATAGCGAATAATCCCCTGGCCGTCGATAAGGAAGGTCTCAGGCGCGCCGTACACCCCGAGATCCAACCCCAGCATGCCGTCGCCGTCGTACAGACTGAGGGCGTAGGGATTGCCGAGAGAGTTCAGCCAGGTCACCGCCTTGGCGCGATCGTCTTTATAGTTCAGGCCGACCACCCGCACGCCGCGCGCCGCCAGCGTATTGAGATACTGGTGCTCCGCGCGGCAGGTCGGGCACCAGGTCGCCCAGACGTTGAGCAATATCGGCTTGCCGTCACGCAGCACCGCCTGATCGTAGGTTTTGCCCGGCTGATCCAACGATTCCAGCCTGAAGGTCGGCACCGGTTTGCCGATCAGCGCCGACTCCAGCATGGTCGGATCTTCGCCGCCGGCGTTGCGCGTGAGCTGCACCATCAGGGCCGCCACCAGCAGCAGGAAGAGCGCCAACGGGATAAACAGCAGCTTACGCTTCATGATTGCGCCTCCAGTTTGCCTTCACGCTTGAGCTTTTTGCTCATGCGATAACGCGGGTCGAGAATGCACAGCAGGCCGCCGATCGCCATAAAGACACCGCCGAACCAGATCCAGCGCACGAAGGGTTTGTAATACAGGCGCACCGCCCAGGAACCGTCTTCCAGCTCCTCGCCCAGCGCCGCGTACAGATCGCGGCTGAACCCGCCGTCGATCGCCGCCTCGGTCATCATGCTGCGCGCCACGCTGTAGTAACGTTTCTCCGCGTGCAGCGTCGCCTCCGGCTTGCCGTTGCGCGTGACGTCGATGATGCCGACGCCGCCGCTGTAGTTCGGGCCGCGAATGTCGTGCACGTCGCGGAACACGAAGTGATAATTGTGGATGTCCACGCTGTCGCCGGCCTTCATCCGCACGTCGCGCTCCACGCTGTAGTTCTGGCTGAAGGCAATGCCGATCACCGTCACCGCCACGCCGAGGTGGCCGAGCACCATGCCCCAATGGCTGCGAGACAGCTGCCGCAGACCGCGCCAGAAACCGTGGCGGTGGGTGGCGCGCTCATGCAGCTCCATCAGCGTCAGGATGATCACCCACAGCGCCATGATCAGGCCCACCACCGTCATGCCGGCGATGCTGTCCTGCAGCAGCCACGGCAGCAGAATCGACAGCACCAGCGTCACCAGCAGCGCCACGCCGAGGCGGCGCCACAGCTTGCGCGGCTCATCGCGGCGCCAGCGCACCAGCGGCCCAATGCCCAACAGCAGCGCCAACGGCGCCATCAGCCAGGTGAACATGGTGTTGAAGAACGGCTCGCCGATCGAAATGCTGCCCAGCCCCAACTGTTTGTGCACCAGCGGCAGCAGCGTGCCCAACAGCACCACCAGCATGGCGGCGATCAGCAACACGTTATTGCCCAGCAGGAAGGTCTCGCGCGAGAAAGTCTCGTGCTGCACCCGGCTGCGCACCTGGCCGCCCTTGACCGCGTACAGCAGCAGCGAACCGCCGATGACGATCACCAGATAGGCGAGAATAAACATGCCGCGCGCCGGATCGGAGGCGAAGGAGTGCACCGAGACCAGCACGCCGGAGCGCACCAGGAAGGTGCCCAGCAGGCACAGCGAGAAAGCGGTGATCGCCAGCAACACCGTCCAGGCTTTGAACGTCCCGCGTTTCTCGGTCACCGCCAGCGAATGCATCAGCGCGGTGCCGGCCAGCCACGGCATAAAGGAAGCGTTCTCCACCGGATCCCAGAACCACCAGCCGCCCCAGCCCAGCTCATAGTAGGCCCAGGCCGATCCGAGCACGATGCCGAGCGTGAGGAACACCCAGGCGGCGGTGGTCCACGGGCGCGACCAGCGCGCCCAGGCGGTGTCGAGCCGGCCGGCCATCAGCGAGGCGATGGCGAACGCGAAGGCGACCGAGAAGCCGACATAGCCCATGTACAGCAGCGGCGGGTGGAAAATAAGGCCGATATCCTGCAGCAGCGGGTTGAGATCGCTGCCGTCGATCGGGAAGTTCGGCAGCGTGCGGGTGAACGGATTGGAGGTCATGATGATGAACAGCAGGAAACCGGCGGTGATCATGCCCATCACCGACAGCACCCGCGCCACCGCATCCTGCGGCATCGCCCGGCTGCACAACGCCACCGCCAGCGACCAGCAGCTCAGCAGCAGCACCCACAGCAGCAGCGAACCTTCGTGCGCCCCCCAGGTGGCGGCGATGCGGTAATACACCGGCAGTTGGGTATTGGAGTTGGTGGCCACGTAAGCGACGGTAAAGTCATTGACCACGAAGGCGTGCACCAGGCACAGGAACGCCAGCGCAATCGCCGCGAACATGCCATAGGTCAGCGGCCGGGCCACCGCCATCATGCGGCTGTCCTGGCGCGCCGCGCCCCACTGCGGGTAAATGCTCAGCAACAGCGCGATCGCCAGCGCCAGGCACAGCAGAAAACTGCCCAGTTCCGGCATCATGACTTGGCGCCCTCCGCCTGCGGCGCGTTATACGCTTCCGCCGGCCCTTTGTGATTCTCTTTCATCGCGTCGGCCACTTCCGGCGGCGTGTATTTCTCGTCGTGTTTGGCCAGCACTTCGCGCGCGTTGACCACGTTGCCCTCGCCCAGCACCCCTTGCGCCACCACGCCCTGCCCTTCACGGAACAGATCCGGCAGAATGCCGGTGTAGGTTACGCCGATCGCACCGCGCGCGTCGTAAATCTTGAAGCTGACCTGCAGCGTATTGGGATCGCGTTTCACCGAGCCGGGCATCACCATGCCGCCGATGCGCAACCGTTGGCCGACCTCGGGCTTCTCGTGGTTTTCGCCTTTACCCTGCAGGATTTCACCCGGGGTATAGAACAGATCGATGTTGGAGCGCAGCGCGTACAGCATCAGGGTTGCGGTCAGCGCGATGCCGATCAGCACAACGATCGCCAGATAAAGGCGGCTTTTACGACGTGGATTCACAATGATTTCTCCCGCGGTGCGGCGGATTTTTGTTTTGACTGTTGCGCATGGCGAATGCGCCGTTCGCGCGCCTGACGGCGGCCGATCTCGGCGAGCAACTGCCGCCGCTGCCAGACGGTGTGCGCCACCAGCCCCAACAGCGAAATCAGCGTGGCGGCGACCGCCAGCCAGACATAAAAGGCATAACCGCCCATGGCGAAAAACGCCGACCAGGAATCAAACGCGGCATTCATGACTGACGCTCCTTATTCACCAGCCCGGCGACCCACGGGCGCTGGCGCTCCTGGAACAGGATCAGATTGCGCAGGCGCATCAGCGTCAGCGTGACGAACAACAGCAGGTAGCCGAGGATTGCCCAGCGCAGCGGGGTGCGCATGCTTGGCGCGATGGATTGCTGCATATTGGTCGAACCCTGATGCAACGTATTCCACCATTCGACGGAGAAATGGATGATCGGGATATTCACTACGCCCACCAGCACCAGAATGCCGGCGGCGCGGCCCGCCAGGCGGCGGTCTTCGAAGGCGTTATACAGCGCGATGACGCCCATATAGAGGAACAGCAGCACCAGCTCGGAGGTCAGCCGCGCGTCCCATACCCACCAGGTGCCCCACATCGGCTTGCCCCAGGCGGAGCCGGTCACCAGCGCGATAAAGGTGAACACCGCGCCGATCGGCGCCATCGCCGCCACCACGGTATCGGACATTTTCATCTGCCACACCAGGCCGATAAACGCCGCCACCGCCATCGAGGCGTAGATGCCCATCGACCACATGGCCGCCGGCACGTGAATATAAATGATGCGGAAGCTGTCGCCCTGCTGATAATCCTTCGGCGCGAAGCCAAAGCCCCATGCCCAGCCAAGCAGCAGGCAGGCCGCCGCCGCCAGCCCCAGCCAGGGGATAAAGCGGCCGCAGACGTGATACAGCCGTTCAGGCCGCGCCAGTTGATGTAACCATTTCCACATTGTCGTCAGTGCTCACGGTAATTTTTATGCGTCGACCGCCTCGAGCGTTCGAAACGGCGAAAATCTTCTGCGGGGTACGCTCTTGCCGGCCTTGCCCCGTCTGTTCATTCAATTTGTTAGCTAGTGCACGCTCACTCGCAGCGCCGCTGCGGCGGCAAACGGCGCCAATGTCACGCTGCCCGCCAGCATCGCGCCGAGTATCGCCAGGTAACCATCAATCGGCATACCCATCGCGGCGGCGTCGATCGCGCCGGTGGCGAAGATCAGCACCGGGATATACAGCGGCAGCACCAGCAGGCTGAGCAGCACGCCCCCTTTGCGCAGGCCGACGGTCAGCCCCACGCCGATAGCGCCGATCAGGCTCAGCGTCGGCGTGCCGAGCAGCAGCGTCCCCGCCATCGCCAGCCAGGTTTGCATATCAAGCGACAACAGCAGCGCCACCAGCGGCGACAGGATCAGCAGCGGCAATCCCGTCACGACCCAGTGAGCACACACTTTTCCCAGCACCGTCATCGGCAGCGGCGTCGGCAGCAGCAACAGCTGCTCCAGCGAGCCATCGAGGAAATCGTCGCGAAACAGCCGCTCCAGCGACAGCAGCGAGGCCAGCAGCGCCGCCACCCACACGATGCCCGGCGCAATGCGCGCCAGCAGCTGCGGTTCAGGGCCAATCCCCAGCGGGAACAGCGTGATCACAATCAGGAAAAACCACAGCGGGTTGACGATCTCCGACCCTTTACGGCAGGCGATCTTCAATTCGCGACGCACCAGAGTCAAAAACATCACAAACTCCCCGCGTCGTGTTCCGCCAAACGAATTTTGCCCACCGTTTGGCTGACGCCGGCCAAATCCTGATGCGTGGTCAACAATACCATGCCGCCCCGCTGCGCATGTTGTTCAAAAAGGCTAATCAACTCGGCCACGCCCTGTTTATCGATTGCCGTCAACGGTTCATCGAGGATCCACAGCGGCGCCGCGCTGAGCCACAATCGCGCCAGCGCCACCCGTCGCTGCTGCCCGGCCGAAAGCTGCGCCACCGGCAGATCTTCGTAGCCCACCAACCCCACCTGCTCCAACGCGCGCCAGATGGCCTGCTGCTCGGCCGCGCCGCGCACCGCCTGATAAAACTGCAGATTTTCGAAGGGTGTCAATACGGCTTTGATGCCCGGTTGATGGCCGATAAACAGCAAATCTTGCTGATACGCCGCGCGATCGCGCAGCGTGTTGCGCCCGCGCCAGCACACCTCACCGCCGTCCGGCCGCGCCAGACCGGCGAGGATGCGCAGCAAACTGGTCTTGCCCGCGCCGTTCGGCCCTTCTACCTGAATGATATCGCCCGGCTGAACTGAAAAGCTTAGCTCGCTAAACAGGATGCGTTCATCGCGCACGCAACTCAGACTTTTGGCTTCCAGCATCGGGGAACTCATATTTTTCTTTGGGATAGCGAATCATAGCATAAGCCTTTCCCCACACGCAGCCTGCGGCGGGCGCGCCGGGGGGCCAATATGGCGAGCAGGATCAAGAATGCGCGGAAAAAAGCGGCGGATTTTAACTCTTGTTACCTTTTTCTGTATTTCGCCGCATTTAGGCTGGGCAACTACGCTTAATGACGTGACCTCACCCTTATTGAGCAGGAGCGACAGCATGAACGAACAGCAACGCCAGGAGCACGAGCAGGATGAGACGATGCGGGTAGAGAGCGAAGAGCAGGAACAGGGCAAGCGCGAAATCGAAGTCAGGGAAGAAAATCTGCCGTCGCGCGCGGCGGCGGTGCATGAACAGATCCGGATGGAAGGCGAAAAAGAGCTGGAGCGCGACGGGCTGGCATTGCTGTGGTCGGCGATCGCCGCCGGGCTGTCGATGGGCGCCTCGCTGGCGGCGAAGGGCATTTTCCACGCCCGCCTGCCGGACGATCCCAGCCGTTTCTTCCTCGAGAACCTCGGCTACACCTTCGGTTTTATCATTGTCATCATGGCGCGCCAACAGCTGTTTACCGAAAATACCGTCACGGCGGTATTGCCCATCATGCATAAACCCACGCCGCGCAACCTGCTGATCCTGCTGCGTCTGTGGGGCGTGGTGCTGCTCGGCAACCTGATCGGCACCGGGCTGGCGGCGCTGGCGTTTACCCATATGCCGCTGTTCGACGCCGGGACGCGCGGCGCCTTCATCAGCCTGGGCGAAGAGGTGATGCGCCATACGCCGGGAGAAATGTTCGCCAACGGCATCCTGGCCGGCTGGATCATCGCCACCATGGTGTGGATGATCCCGGCCGCCGGCGCGGCGAAAATCTGGGTGATCGTCCTGATGACCTACCTGGTAGCGATTTGCGATTTGACCCATATCGTGGTCGGTTCGGTAGAGATCCTCTATCTGGTGTTCAACGGCGCGATTGGGTGGCAGGAATTCGTCTATCCGTTCGCCCTGCCAACGCTGGCGGGCAACATCATCGGCGGCACCTTTATCTTTGCGTTGATAAGCCATGCGCAGATCCGCAACGATTTGAGCGCCCAAAAACGGGCGGAGCGGCAGCAAGAGGAAAAACGGCGCCACAGCGGGGAAAAACCGTGATCGCCGTCGGTCAGGCGAGGAAATTTCGGCGCTAACTGGCGAGGTATTGAGCAAACGCACCGCTAAGCGCTTATTCTGCGGGTAAAAAAAGGTATAATGCCCCGGCAGCTTCGGTTGCCAGCCCGCAGCGTCCCCGTAGTTAAACGGATATAACAAGCCCCTCCTAAGGGCTAGTTACTGGTTCGATTCCAGTCGGGGACGCCATTACCACATCTCAACACGTCCAAATAGTTCTATAAAATCCTTTTACAACACCAGTTTACCCAATGTTGTCTATGGTGACGTTTCACTTGCCGAAGCCCGATAAAAGCGTGATGAGGCCCGAAATCAATTAACTAATGGCATCAACCCTAGCGATGCACGTAGAGCAAATAAAATTGCCCTCGCCCACACCACCAACAATACCTTCGAAGCTATCGCGCGGGAATGGCACACTTCAAAATTTCCGATTTGGTCAACAGATTACGCCGATTATGTAATGCGCGGCTTTGAAAACAACGTATTCCCTTACATCGGTAAACGGCCAATCGATCAAATCGCCCCGTTGGAGTTGCTTACCGTTTTGCAAAAGATAGAAAGGCGTGGTGCACTGGAGCTAACAAGTAAGGTCAGAAGGCGCTGTGGTGAAGTTTTCCGTTACGCTGTAGTAACCGGTCGAGCTACCTATAATCCGGCACCAGATCTGGCTAGCGCGTTGAATAAGCCTAAGAACGGTCATTATCCTTTCTTAACTGAAAGCGAATTGCCAGAATTTATGCACGCACTCAATAGCTACCAAGGTAGTAAGCTCACGAAATATGCACACAACTGCTAATCCTAACCGGCGTTCGCACTATAGAACTACGCGCTGCCGAATGGTCAGAATTCGATTTTAAGAATGCATTGTGGGAAGTGCCAAAAGAACGGATGAAGAAACGTCGCCCCCACCTGGTACCGCTTTCAACCCAAGCTTTAGAGATCCTTGAAAAACTAAAAGTGCATACCGGACGCTATACGCTCTTGTTTCCTGGCCGTAACGATGCCCGTAAACCGATGAGTGAAGCCAGCATCAACAAAGTTATAAAGATGCTCGGTTATCACGGCCGGGCTACTGGACACGGTTTCCGCCATACAATGAGTACCATCTTGCATGAGCATGGTTTTGAGAGCGCTTGGATTGAAATGCAACTTGTGCACGCTGATAAGAACTCTATTCGTGGAACTTATAACCATGCGCAATATTTGGAAGGGCGTAGAAAAATGTTGCAATGGTATGCATTGTTCTTAACGAAAAAATAACTAGCCGATGTATTTTTGTATGCTAACAATCAAATCATCACCATATTTTACTTTCATTCTTTCTAAAAAAATAGGCTCAATATAATTAGCAAACCCCAATAATCCCTTTAACTCCAAAATATCATCATTGTTTAATAAACCTAATGAGTAGTAGTGGATTCTTGAACTTAAAAAACGTTTCTTATTGCGACCTAAAGATATATCACCGTTATTATTTAAAGTAATACCAGTAACATGTCGATTGAATTTCTTAGAAGAGAAAACAGTTTTCGAATTATTAATCTTGATCGTTTTAAGATCATTCATCTCAAGTGCTTTTTTAACCAATAAAGGTATATCCTTAAGAATGCCCTTAGTTTTCGTGCTGAATGTCAGATCATCCGCATATCGAGAATAATCCACGTCTATTTTTTTACACTCGGCACTCAAATATGAGTCAAAGAAATACATAGTAGCATTTGATATAAATGGTGATGATGGTGCACCAATGCTTAATCTTAAAGGGCTATTTCTTCTCAACTTCCAGAAAAATAGATTTGCTATAGAAAGTGCATCATCTTCACTAACAGCTATGCCATGCTTTGATAGCACATTTAAAAAAACTTCCGGCTTTATTGATAGGAAGAAGTTTTTAAAATCCATCTTTAGCAAATAGCTATTTTTTGCATGTAACAACGCATTTGCTTTTATATTCCTGCCACTTTGGTATGCATAAGCACATTCATGTATTGGTATGTATCTTTTCAATTCACTCAATACACTGACTTGCAATGCTTTAACTTGCTTAGCCGGCTGTGCAATTAAGCGCGGCTCTCCATTTCTTTTATCTATTGTGAATTGTTTATAACGTCTAGGCACTGTACGCAAGTAGTTCCGAACCTCTTGCTCTGGCATAAAAAATTTGTCAGATATAAAACTTACGATTTTCATGCCTGCTCCTTTCTCTGATTTGTTATTCTTGAAAGGACATTTCTTCTTTTTTTCTCATTTTCTGCCATGTCTTTATCATCAAATTTTATATAAGACTGAATGATAGCAATTCGCATATTTGGTGCATCCTTGATCTTGCCATTTTTAGTTCGACCAAATTTTAATTTACTTTCATTTTTTTTAGCATAGTAATAAGTTGCCTTGCTATATATAATACTTGAAATCAAGCCCATAGCCTCTAGTAAATATAGCAACCTTGACAAATCACTTTGAGCCAAATGAATATCCAGGCATAAAAGAACCCACTCTATTTCTGTTATTTTTATTGGTTCAGACAATAATATAATTTCGAAAATCAACATTGCTACGTGACCAGTATTTTCATGTCTGAATTTTTCAGTTTTTTGAACTGATCGTAACTTTTCGTCAATATCCCTAACAACATGCTCAATCTCTGGGTAGTCTATTTTAGACTTATCTGGCCAAGGATATACGCATACGGATGAATCATCACTTCGGCGTAAACTTTCTAGTGGCCCAAGAAATATAAATGATGAACGTGCTGGAACCTCATTTTCTTCATCCCCCTCTAACTCTTGGGCGGGAACAAATACTAAAAGCCTATGCCTCAATGCTGTTTTATTAACAAAAAGACCTAATTCAACTAAAGAACCAGCACTTTCTAAAAAAATAACAATTAGAGTTGATATATTAGCAATATCATCCTCAAACTGCATTAAATCAGCATATGCACCTTGCTTAAAATAGTCTTTGAAGTTTTCAGCAATAACTAATGAAGTATAAAGCTCCTCATTATTTTCAGATGAGTATCGAAAAACTCTTTCACGTAGACTTTCTGCGATTTGTACTGTTGGACCGCCGCAAACAAATACCATAGGGGGAATATATTGAACGGTAAAATTAGCAGGATTCAATTCCCCCCACTGTTCCAGAAGTGCGTTCCAAAAGTCTGAATCGTTATCCGAATCGCTCAACGTTATCACTCCATTGAAAAAAAACACCAAGGTGAGTTAACTCACCTTGGCATCTCATCTCTTTACCTAGAGGATGCGCTAAATACTTTTGGCGCGCTCCTGTGCTTGCTCAGGATCGTGCCAAAAGTATTTAGCGCAACCCAATTATTCGCAATAAGTTAGAGTCTGGCTAATCGCCCGACTAGGATAACAAATAATATATCCCACGCGTAAAGAGCCTTTTTATGATAGCAAATGATTACGCGACGTCAAGTGGTTCAAGTTCATTCATGTAATGCCGATCTGGCGGAAATGGCACTACACCGCACCCGCCTGCGCAATTTGGATCAGGAAATTTTTTCAGTTCTGATTTTCTACAAAACACCCCGCCGGGCCGTGCCACGCCTGAGGCTTTGTGAGCAATCCCAAACTGAAAAGATTGAAAAGAATTTCAGTATTTTTCAGTAAACCTCTCAAGTTAACCTCCCCCGCGAAATCACAACGATATGATTAAATGGATTTTTTTATTTTACGTGAGATAGCGCCTTTAAAATTACCTCCCGCAGCACAATGACGAAAAACGCAAAAGCCGCGCAGGGCGCGGTTTCGCTAGGTGTGGACGTAAACTATCCAACTGAAAAAGCTGTAATCTAAACTGCCGATGCAGCTCCAATGCCGTGGCTTGTAGTGACAGCCTGAGCCAGGCGTGCCGCCAACAAAGCCGCGTAATCAAACACACCATACTTGCCGGTGTCACTGGGGATCTGGATCACCCTGACCTCACCTCAGCGTAAGTTCGTTCCGCCACATTCACCGCATTTCAACCTGGGATAATTCACCGTTTGTACACCTTCATATCCTATGAGAGTTTTGAAGTGTTTAGACCAGAGACCTGTATATGCCACAACATGGAGCCTTTCGGGAGCAAGCCCCTCAGCAGCCTAAAAAAAACCCACGTTTATCTATGCGTCTGGAGTAACATCTCCGCGGCACTCCGGCCGATTTTTGTCGGCCAAAATCTCCTTCCACAATGCTCGAAACCGCCCCAATAAATCCGGCGATTTATCGGTAGTAACGCTCGCCTAAAACAGATTAAATACCGATAATTTTCTGTGCATGCATATGCATGGTTTTTCATGCCAGTTTGCACAATTTTAATCTCTTCGAGCACCAGTGCTGGCGTGGCCTCGGTGAGGTCATGTAGGTGCATTAAAAGCGTCCTGCGAAACGGGCAGGCGTGGCGGGGATAGCATTGCGCGCGAAGTCATAATTGAAGTGCGGAGCAAAGATGTTCCATGAGTTTATTTGATGCTACTATTTTTCACTGAAGGGGCTCTTAGACATCTCAAATGGCATAACGAAGCGACACCTCACGACCACGAACAACGAGGAAAGAAATATCGTGAAAAATGATGATGAAAACTATGTTAAATTGCTTACAGAGCGCATTTACCTTATAAAAGAAAAATTAGAGTCTGGTGAGTTAAAAATAGCGGCTCATCTATGGGAAGGTTTCAGAAAAAGTTTTGACTCTATAAGACTAAGAGACGATGGGTTGGTAGATCCAAATACTGTTGATGGTCGACTGAGGGCGATGGGAGCTGGGCTACATGGATTTGAAGAACGTAAACAATTAAAAGAAAAATTCTCAATCCATCAACTCCAAGAGGCTTACTTTCGAATTCTATTTAATGATTTCGGTGAAATATATGAGATGATGGTTCGTGCAGATAAATCCCCTCATCACGTTTCACAATTTTTATCCACGCAAAGTGAATTCGTTAATGATATAACAAACAACGCTAATGAGCTATATACACTTATAAAGGAATTTTGGGACACTGCTGCTGACATAGGTGTTTTTCATTTACAGGATGGGAAACAACTAAAAGCTACATTTGCCGGTGACTTATTCCCTGCATACTCAGAGAATGCGGTTTCAATTGGTGGGCTTTATATTGACACCATTGTATTACCTTGTCCAATACTTAGAATATTCCCATTAAAAGATCATATGAGCAAAGAGGCCTTTTCCGCTCTACTCATGAAGCATATTCTAACTTGCATGACTTACAGAGATGTAATTTTAGAGGAAATAGAAACACCAATAGCAATGATACTCCCACATGTCACAGATATTTCCCTAGATAAAAAACGGGACTTATTCGATACAACAACTCCATATTTATTAAAGCATATTGATAATATGTTTGGTGTTAGACTTGGAGGCATGGAAGAGTTAGAAGAGTATTTCAGCACTTTAACCACAGCCGACGCTGTATTAGATGCATTGGTTAAGCCAAGCCTACTAATGTTTGCTACCGAGTGGGGTAGGAGCGCAAAAGAACAGCTAATTCACCTATTAAAAAAAGAACATGATGTTAAAATATCCGATGATAACACACCAGTAGGGTTACAAGTTTTATATAATCTATCTGGAAGGTTTCCTCAAGCGTACGCTGCAAAAGAAAATGCCCTTACATTAGGAGGGGTACCATTCATCAACGCAGAGACTTCATGGATATATTACAATTGGTTACTTGAATATGATTCAAAAACAAAAGAAAAAGATCCCGGTTTAATACAAAGCTTACATGTTTCGCATGCATTATCTATTGACAACCAAAGTCAAATCTCTTGGCTTGGAAATGTCCCTGTAAAAACAGTTATTGAACTAAGAAGAAGGGATATGATGAATGAAGTAAGAGATTTGTTATCAAGCGGAATTAATGAGTTGATAGCAAATAATGAAAATGGTTATATTGAAACAACAAATAGGGTTATAGATAACATTGACAATGCATTTAAAAGACACCAATTGTTTATTAAAAAAGCGAAAAAAGATAAACTTAAAATTCTTGGTATTGACATTGGGCTTATGGTTGTTTCTGGTTCAATTGGCCTCGCTGCTGCCTACAAAGGAGATCCATCATTAGGGGTACTCTCTACTGGATTAGGGCTATATGGATTCCCCAATATCAAAGACATCAAATCAGAATGGAAAGAGCAAAAAATGCGAATGGATGCTTATAGAAATAGCCCCGTAGGAGTGCTTTTTAATCACATAAAGGTGTGATGTCTTCATCGAGCCTTGCTACAGATACCCACCACGTAATTTCTTGATAGTCAAAAATCACGTGGTGGGTACAAATACGGGTACATAAAAAAATCGTAAAAATACCAAATAAAAACAATCAATTGATATTAAATTCGATTCCAGTCGGGGACACCATTATTTATTATCAAGCCATTCCCCATCATCGGCACCCGCAATCCCCCTTCTCCACGCCTCAGATCCGATTTCCCCCGCGCGTTATGATGGGCGTTAATTAAAAAACTTAATATCCGTCGGCGTAGCAATCGTCGCCGCCTCGCCTCTGGCCTTCAACTCGCCCGTCTCATCATCGAAATCGAACAGCGTAACGGTATTGGTGAACACATTCGTGACATAAAGATGCTTGCCGGTGGCATCGAAAGCGAGCGCACGCGGTTCAATGCCGCCGGCCTCATAGCGCCTCGTCTCCCCTGGCAGCCCATCCCCACCAATTTTTAATATCAGCAAATGGTTATCGGCACCGCGATTGGTGGCAATAAGATATCTGCCGCTCGGGCTGAGGATAATGGCTCCGCCGCTTTTCGCCTCCGCTGAATCCTGCCCGCCGTTCAGTTTCACTTTCCCTTGTTGCGTCAATCGATGGTCGCTGACGGTAAACACCTCGATTTCACCCGCCATTTCGGTGATGACATAGGCATACTCGCCTTTCGGCGAGAACACCATGTGCCTTGGGCCGGCGCCTGGCGCAAAGCTGACATCGCGCGATGCGTCCGCCTGCAGCGGCTGTGCGCTATCCGAGCGATAGCGATAGGCGTGCAGCTTGTCCCCGCCGAGATCCGCCGCATACAGATATTTACCATCGCGGCTGAAGGTGGTTGAGTGCGCATGGCCCCCTTCCTGACGCCCCTGCACGGCGCCAGAACCTGATATAAACGGATAATGCTGCACCTGTTCACCCAGTTTGCCGTCACTGCCAATTGGCAATACCGTCATCCCCGCGCCGCCTTTGGCGACGGAGTAGTTGGCGACAAACAGAAACTTGCCATCCGGACTGAGGGTGGCATGCGTCGGCTGCTGGCCCGCACTGCTCACCGTATTCAGCACCCGCACGCTGCCAGCTTCGTCTATTGCCAAGGCGGTCACCGTTCCCGCGTTCTCCTCATTGGTGGCATAGGCGAAACGGCCATCGCGAGATTTTACGATCCACGATGGGCTGTTCATTTTAACCACGTCGAGCAGCGTTAACGTGCCGTCGCCATTAACCGCCAGGCGATAGAGCCCTTCACTGGGTCTTGCCGGTTTCTGCACCGCAGGCGCATTCGGAATATGGGTCCAGGTACCGACTAACGCTATTTGCTGATGTTCCCGATTATTGGCCATCGCATTTCCTGAAAACATGAGAGAAATTAACACCGCAGTTAATTGAATGGCTTGCCGGCCTGAGCCGGCAACGATTGTTCGACCAAGTTCAGACAATATAGAAGGTAGCATAAAGCGAGCTGGATGGCGCTTATTAATCGAGTCGAGAGTTTTTTCTCTATTCATGATGTCTTCTTGCCTCATCACTATGTCACAGGAATAAGTATATCGACATTGACAACCTTGCCATTTAGATCCTCTTGCCTATATAACTCTATAAAAAAACTCTCCCGCATTTTGACATTGATGGCAGGCAGATAAGCGTCATACATTACATCGAAAAAGTCAATATATTCTGAAAACTCCCCCGTAAAGGGGATGACAATATATTTACCCATAGGGATATAGAAGTTAAAGATGGAATGAAAAACCTCTTGCCCCTTGCTGTTGGAATGCCATTTATTACTCCTGTTCTTTTCCACATTACATGCCCCCCGCTGCTTGCTTAACCATTTCTCATTGGTCTGTGCAATGTCGCCGGCATCTCTGAATTTTCTTATAGAATGAAAAATCAGTGATTTGTAATGCTTTAACATCTCAATGTCATCCGGCATGACCGTGTGGTAGAAGTAGGGTTTCTTATCGTTGCCATACGGCGGGATCTGCGTGGAAAAATCCCATCCGCGGCTGTTTCTAAAGCTGTTGGGCGTTTCGCCAAAGAAACGTTTGAATGCCCGCGTGTAACATTGCTGAGAGGCAAACCCGGATGCCAGGGCGACATCCAATATGTTCCCTTGGTGCTGTTTAAGCAGAATAGCAGAGCGACTCAGTTTTCTATTCCTTATATAAGTCCCTAGCGTTATACCAAAATAATGCTTAAACAGCCGTTGCAAATGCCATTTAGAGTAACCTGATATAATGGAAACCTTTTCAACTGTCAGCCCCTCGACAATATTCTTTTCCATATACTCCAACACCTGCAAAAGAATATCTTTTCTGTAATCCATATGTGCTCCTTGCTTTTATAAGATTCGCGTCCTTTTTATTAAAATCGTTAACCAACCAAACCAAGTCATTAAGATTAATCCTAAAAAAAACCAGCCTGTCAATTCATTTTTTTCGGCATAGGAAAAACTATCGCATAAATAACTGAAAATGATCATGTTATATAAATCTCTCCGCAAGAAACCCATAAAACAAAATCAACTCGCGTAAAGTGCACTCATCAAAGATGCACTTGACACACCAGGCAGAATCACACTTTTTGCTAATTGTTTTACCTTAAAGTGTTTTTTTACAGCCAGATTGCATGGCCGAATAGGAATTTCATCATCACAAATGAAAACGCATTTTATATGCTTGGCCCGCCGATAAAACGTACTGCGAAAGAGATATAAAGTATGACCGACAGTAAAAGAAGACGGGAGGGATAAGCTCAAGGCTGAACATCGGTCTCAATAATCTCGCGTCGCAATAGCGCGTTTCTTTTTTATCGTTCCTGCGCAGAGAAAACGGATATTTTAACAAACCTTGCTCGATGCCCTGTTTTACAAACCACACCCATTGGGAACCCTGCCAACTCCCATGAATCGCCCATCTCTCCCCCGGTAAAATGCCGAGCCGACTCGCCCGCGCCTTGTTGTCAGAACGGCCTGCGGCCGCAAACAAAAAGCCCAGCACGCGAGGCTGGGCTTTTCATTAACGGCCTGATTAATCAGCCAGGTTGTCGATCTCTGCGGACCTGTGCTTGCGCAACAGGTACAGCAGCAAAGATACCCGCCGCTCGGTGCGTTCCGGGGTATCCGGCGGCAGGTTGTAGCGCAAGGTATAACGCTCGTTGTTCTCGTTGCAGAAATCGATGACGAGCACGGGAGCAGAGGCCCCCGCTACTTTTCGATAATTCAGCGAGATGCACGACAGGTTTTTTTTCATCTCAACTTACCGCGACAGTGCGGCGGGTTGATTCGGCAATCCGCCCCACGCCGGCGCTCAACGCAGCGCCCAACAGCAGCACCAACAGTGAACCCCACGCGGCGCGAGACAGCTGTTTGGCCGCTTCATCGGCCGCTTCACGCGCTTTCTGCTCGGCCTCGGCCTTGAGTTTTTCCACCTTCTGCACCGCCTGCTGGTAAGCCTGGGCGTAGTTATCGACGATTTGGCTCGCTTCATCGCGGCTCTTGCCGGTGCGTGCCGCAACGATACTCACCAGCGCGTCCTTATCGGCGGCGCTCAACGCCGGCTCACCGGACTGCTTGACGCGCTCGAACCACTGCTTAAGCTCGGTGGCGGTCTGCGTCGGATCGGCCGCGGCATCCACGGCCGACTGTTTGCCGTCGGCGGCCGCCCGATTGGCTTTCTGCTCCAACCGAGCAGGATCCAGCTCCGGCTTACCGGTCTGCTTAAGGGTGGCGTTCAACTGATTTTCCAGGCTTCCCCAGTCAAGGCTGATGCCCTTTTTATCCAGCTGTTGCTTGAGGCCTTCGCCTACGTTTGGCGCTGCCGCCGCCAGGCCGCTGCCTGCCAGCGAAAGCCCTTTACCCACCGCGCTTCCCGCCAGCCCCACTACGCCGCTCGCCAATGAAACCATCAGCCAGGTGGTCAACAAGGTGGTGATCGCCCAGCTCAGCAAGCCATGCAAGCCGCCGCGATTCGGTGCGGAGCGGCCGGCGACGAACGCGCCTGCGGCCAGCGATGCCAACGTTGAAACCAGCAGCCAGATCCCGGTGCCGGTGCCAAAGCCGCTCAGCGGGTTGCCCTTTTGCATCATATCCACGGCCTGGGCACCAATAGCCGTGCCCAGCACGCTGAAGGTCAGATAAGTCACCAGCGCCACGGCACTCCCGGCCAATATCGAGCCCCATGACACCTGAAACGCTAAGCGATTTGATTCATAGACAGTGGTCATCGTTGTTCCTTATATTTTCTGGACAAGTGATTGCACGCACGGCGGGTAACCGCGCAGACAAATTCAGTCTGCCGCGCGGCGTCGTCGGCCGTCCCGGTTCATTTGCATCAGAATGCCTGGTGCATTCACACCCTGCGAATACGCACGTTATGCACTAAGCTGCTCAGCGAATAGCGTAACCCGCGGCCCCCTTAAGAGGCCGCCCCCCCTTCTGTCTAGCGGAGAACACATGAGCCAATCCGTTTTGGCCAGCGAAACCCACAGCGGCCACCTGCAGCAAATCATCTCCGGCTTGTCCGACGGCGTGATCCTGACGGATACCGATCAAACCTTGCTATGGGCCAACGAGGCCGCGTTGACCATGCATGGCGTGAGTCATCAGAAAGCTCTGGGGGCCAATGCCGGCGAGTACGCGGCGCGTTTTGCCCTGCGCTATCGCAACAATCATCCGCTGGTTTTGGAACAGTACCCGCTGAACCGGGTTGCCGAAGGCGAAACCTTCACCGATGTGGTGGTGGAGGTTCGGCAGGTCGACGATCCGGACAGCTTCTGGGTGCACCGCCTGCGGAGCCTGATTATCACCGATGCGCAGGGGCAACCGGAGCTGCTGGCGCTGATCCTGAGCGACGCGACGGAGTGGGCCAGCGCCGAACAGCGCTTTGAAAAAACCTTCAACGCTAATCCGGCGCCGGCAGTCATTTGTCGGCTAAGCGACCTGCGTTACGTCAAGGTCAACCAGGGGTTCCTTGATATGACCGGTTACCAACGTGAACAGGTCATGGGGCGTTCGGTTTATGAACTCGACGTTTTGGAACAGGCGGAGCACAAAGAACTGGCCGTTCAGCGCCTGGGGGAAGGCGCTACCATTCCGCAGATGGAGGCCGAGCTGAAGCTGCCCGGCGGCGGAAGCAAGCTGGTGGTGGTTGCCGGCCAACCCTTGGATATCAATGAAGACGACTGCATGCTGTTCACGTTTACCGATCTCGAACCCCGGCGCCAGGCGGAATCGGCGCTGCGAGAAAGTGAAGAACGGTTTGCCAAGGCGTTTCGCCTGAGCCCGGTGCCGACGTTGTTATGTACCGCGCACGAGCGGCGCGTGCTGGATGTCAACGAAGCCTTCACCCGCACCACCGAGTACGACGCCGAAGACTTGATCGGCAAGACGGTCGGAGAGATCCCGTTTATTGACGATCCGGAGGCGAACCGCCGTTTGTTTGCCGCCCTGGAAAAAAGCGGCAACGTCGAAGGGCTGGACATCCGGGTGCGCAAGAAAGGGAGCGAGTCGATTGACTGTGTGGCCTCGGCGGATGCCGTCAGCATCCACAATGCGCCCTGTTATCTGCTGGTGCTCATGGACATTACCGAACGCAAACGCTCGGAGCTGGAGCTGGTAAGCGCCATCGAAGAAGTGATGCAGGACGCCTCCTGGTTCAGCCAAACCCTGATCGAAAAACTGGCCAACGTGAAAAGCATCAACCGGCCCGACCAGGCTGGATTTACCGCCAGCGACCTCACGCCACGCGAGCGCGATGTGCTGGAATTGATCTGCGAGGGGCTGCCGGACAAGAAAATCGCGGCGCGTCTCAATCTGGCGCTCAACACCATCCGCAACCATGTCGCGACGGTCTATTCCAAACTCGGCGTGCATAGCCGCAGCGAAGCCATCGTCTGGTCCAGAGAACGCGGGCTGTTTACCGGTGGGCTGGCCTTCAGGAATGGCAAGTAGCCTGCAAATGCACTACCCAAACCGATGCAAACGCCCCTTATAGGCCAAAAGTGAAGTGCATAACATGGCGGTGCAAATGCAGGCTTCCGTCCTGTGCGGAAGCCAAACGGATCGAACCTTAGGAGCGCATCACAATGAACAGCGAAAAAGCCAATGGCATGATGGAAAAAGTGGCGGGCAAGGCGCAGGAAATCGCGGGCGACGTCACCGGCAACGAACGTTTGCAGGCCGAAGGCGCCGCGCGCCAGGCAGCGGGCGTGCTGCAAGAAAAATACGGCGATGCCCTGAGCTGCGCCGGCAACATGATGAAGAAAAACCCCCCCGCCGCATTGGCCCTCATTGCCGGCGCAGGCCTGTTGACCGGCCTGCTGCTGCGCCGCCGTTGATACGCGCCGACAAACAAACCGCTTTTCCCTGAATGCCGCGCCCGGTGGGTAACCACCGGCCGCGGTTCTATCGGCCTGAGGGACGCAGTATTATCGATTGATGCCTCCGCTCGTTTGCCGCTGGGATTAACGCGTATTCTGTGTCGCCATGCGACGAATTGTTGCGGCGAAACCGCTATATCCCGCAGGGAACATGAGCCTTTATCGTTCAGGCTGCCGCACACCGTCTTTACTCGCTGCTTATACGGCACATCTTTTTATTATATTCGCCCTATTGCAGATTATCATCACCCTCTCACTCAACGCGCCCACCGCCTGTTATTTCCGGTTGTTATGCAAGCCAGTTAATTTCCCTTCAACATAACGATATTTCTCAGTGTAAAAACTGAATATATCAATCAGCCTGGGTTTATCCTCCGCGCCATTAAATGTTAATATTGCCGTATTATGCGCATGGAGAAATAGCATGTTCCCCAGTAAAAAACATTCGCAGCGGGCGACCCCGCTGACCAGCTATCAATTTTCCCGGCTGCATACTTTCGAATGCGTCGCACGTCATTTATCTTTTGCGCTGGCGGCACAAGAATTGTCGATCACCCCCAGTGCCGTGAGCCACCGCATTAATTTGCTCGAAAAGGAATTGGGGTTTCTGCTATTCCAACGCTTTCATCGCAGAATTACGCTGACGCCGGAGGGCGAGCGCATGCAATGGGCGCTGGACAGCTCCTTCAACACCTTGAATCAGGAAATCCTGGACATCAAAAATCGCGAGTTGACGGGGACCTTGACCCTCTACTCGCACCCGTCCCTGGTGCAATGTCTGCTGCTGCCGCGCATCGGCGACTTTATCGCCCAGCACCCCACCATTCACCTCAATATTCTGACCGGGCAGGAAATCATCAACCTGGCCAACCGCGGCGTGGATCTGGCGATGTACTTCGGCAAACTGCCCTCGGGGCGGCATCTGGACGAAGCCTTTATGCAGGAATCAATGGTGCCGATCTGCACGCCGCAGTACGCCGCCACGCATAACCTGTACGATGCGCCGGAAAACCTGGCCCACTGCACGCTGCTGCACGATCGCTACAACTCCGGCGAAGATGAGTGGCAAACCTGGTCGCAACACTTTGCGCTGGGGCTGGATACCGACAGTAAAAGCATGGAGTTCGACCGTTCCGATCTTGCCGTGCTGGCCGCGACGCGGCACCTTGGCGTCGCCATGGGGCGGCTCAATCTGGTGCAGGACTGGATCAAAAGCGGCGAACTTATCATTCCGTTCACCGACATGACCGTGCCCTGCGAGCACTGCTATTTTACCTCGACCATCTCCGAACGGCAGTGGCCGAAGATCCTCGCATTTAAGCAGTGGATCATGAAAATCTCCCCTCTGGTCTGATGGCCAGAGGATTATCGCCATACTTTGGGGGAATAAGAAAAATGCAGCGCGCAGGCGTAGAGCCGGCCGGCCTTTGAATAAGAGATATTTTTGCGGTTTTTATCCCAGGTCAGCAGAGAATTATTGGCAAAATAATAAACCTCCAATTGCATCCCATTAGCCAACCTCGACCAACCTCGGCTTCTTATCACGGTAAAATCACCGTTATCGCTGAGCGTAATCAGCGGCACGCCCCAGGCATAGCGGGATATTTGCAGCTGAATAATGAATTGGCTTTCGCAGCTTATTTGGTAGTTCTGTACATCAACATCCATAATTTATATTTTTGGTGCCACCCTTCGGTCAACATAAATAAGATATGAACAACTCACTACGACTAACCCCAGTACGATCAACACAGCACCCAATACAAATTCAATTTGCAACGGTTCGCCGAGAATGACGGCCCCCGCCAGGATGCCGAATACCGGCGTCATAAAGGTGAGAATGCCCAGCGAGGAAGCCTGATAACGGCGCAACAATGAAAACCAGATCAGGTAGCTGAAAAACGACACGATCACCGTTTGGAACAACAGGCTGCTCCACGCCACGGGGCTCAGGACGACGTGCAAATTGTCCGTCGCCAGCGCCAGCAGCGACAGCAGCACACAGGCGCCCGTCAACTGGAACAGCAGCGTCTGTTTGGCCGGGCACTCCGCCAGGCGCGTGGTACGGATCACCAGGGTAGAACCGCCCCAGGCGATCCCCGCCAGCAGGCCATAGAAATCGCCTTTCAGCCGATCGGTCCCGCCGCTGCCCTCGGCCATGCCCGATATGGCCAGCACCACACCGCCAAAGGCGATGAGCATGCCCAGCCACTGCACCGGCGACAGACGCTCCTGACGATTCAGGAAATGCAGGCCAAGGGCAGAAAACAGCGGCGCGGTGTACAAAAACACCGCCATATGCGAGGCGCTGGTATAGCGCAGCCCTTCGGAGACAAAAAAGAACTCCAGCGCGAACAATGCTCCCACGCTCAGACCGGCGCTCAGCGTGGCGCGATCCCAGGTGAAACACTCGCCGCGGCAACGCGCCAACAGGTATACCCCCAGCGCGGCGAGCCCCGAACGAATGGCAATTTGCAGCACCGCCGACACATCCGCCTCGGCAGCCTTGATCGCCACCTGCTGCATTCCCCAGATAGCGCAAAGCATCACCATGGCGGCGGCAGCCCTGCCGTCAATACCGATTCTTGCATTCATAATAGGGTTCTCGTCGCCGTTGAAATAATAACAGGCTGCCGTCGCGTTATTCTTTATACACCACGATTTCCTGATAAAGTTTAATAACCTCGCCGTCGCTGTCGACAGAGTCGGTATATTCAGTTTGCTGCGCCAAATGAATCACCTTCCATCCTTTGCGCGCCAGTTCCGGGATCGTCAGGCGCCCCACGCCGCGGCAGGAAAACAGGGTGTCGTCAGACAATCTGAGCTTACTAACCTCTGCATAATCATAAGCTTGAGAATGACAAACGTGCGATTCCGCCGCCATCGCCGGTAATGAAAACAGCCCCACCAACAACATTAACAGATTCCTCATGGCGACCTCCCAATCGCTTATTCCTGCCGACCGATTACGCAGAAAGCGGCTAACGTTAATACGGCGGTGACAGGCTTTAATTAATTATCTCTTGCACGGATAAAATTACAGGCTGACGCCGATGACTGACAAATGAAAAATATAAACCTTGGCGTTAGATGAATTCATCCGAATCGAAAGGCATGAAAAGCGGCCCTTTTCACCGCACGAAATGGTCAAAAACCGGCCAATAATTAGCAAGAAAAGTAATTATTTATTTTACCGTTTATGTTACAAATGCCGCCCGCCGCTAAAACACCAAAAAAACCGTCAAAATGCGTGAAAACGCAGCGTTCTGCGCAAAACATCGGCATGGCGGCGCTGATGGGGGCGGTCATACATAAAACAGGGATAACACATGGCAATGAAATTGCGCGTATTGACTCAAGCGGTGGCGCTGGGTCTGGCGATCGGCAGCGCGTCGTTCGCCGCTCAGGCGGAAATCACCCTGCTGAAGCAGGATCCGCAGGCTGGCGATCCGCTCAGCCGCCTGAACTTCACCGTTGGCGGCAGTATCCGTCCGCAGTTCAACAACATGACGGGCGACGGTGACAAGGGCTCCTACAAGCGTAACGGCTTCGACGGCGGCACCCGCTTCCGCTTCGCGGCGGACTACTACCTGTTCGACGATATCAGCTGGATCAGCTACTACGAGCTGGGCGTGAACATTCCGGCGCTGTTCGACTGGGATCACCACTATGCCGACGGCGCGAGAAACACCAGCCGCCGCATGCTGTACACCGGCCTGAAAAGCAACACCTGGGGCCAGATGACCTTCGGTCAACAGAACAGCGTTTATTATGACGTGGTGGGCGCCAAAACCGATATCTGGGACTACGACATGCTGGCCCAGGCACCGGGCAACGGCATCAACGGTGACTACGACGGCTCTTACCGCTCACGCAAAATGCTGAAGTACAAGAACCGCTTCGGCGATGCGGACGTTTACGCTTCGTACCTGTTCAGCGACAGCGACTATCTGCCGGGCAACGGCCTGCGCTACAAGCGCAAAGGCGGCGGCTCACTGGGCGTGGATTACCACATTACGCCGGACCTGACCTGGGGCACCGCCTGGAACTACACCCGCGCCGAAATGCGTAATCCGTCCACCAGCGGCAGCAAGAGCTATGACCAGAACATTTTCGGTACCGCCATCAGTTGGAAACCGGACAACTGGACCCTCACCTTCGGCGGCGGTTACTACAACGACTTCCTGACCACCAAGAAAGCCGACATCAATAATTACTTCGCCGGCGACGCATGGGGTATCGAATACCTGGCCGGTTATACCGTGCCGGTTGGCCAGTACGCGGTGAAATCGGTGATGCCGTACTTCATGGGCGACCGCCTGGAATACATCACCGGCCGCAACTACCAGCGCATCGACAACGGCCTCGGGGTTACCGTGCAGTTTGACTACGGTTTCCGCGTTGACGTGGAGCACGTGCTGACATCGAGCACCGACAACCTCGGCGATATGACCGTGGTGCGCCTGCGCTACGATTTCTGATTGCTCAGAACGCAAAAAAGGCCGCGCAAGCGGCCTTTTTCGTTTATTGACGCAGCGTCAGAAGCCGCCGCGCGCCGAGCGCCCGACCGCCTCGCCCAGCTGCCATACCGCCATGGCGTAATGGGTGCTGTGGTTATAGCGGGTGATGACGTAGAAGTTCGGCAGGCCATACCAATACTGGTAGCCGGTGCCGATGTCCAGCCGCAGCAGGCTGGCTTCCTGATTATCGCCGAGCGAGCCCTGCGGGCTTAGGCCGGCTTCCGCCAGCGCGGCAACCGAGTAGCGCGTCTTGAAGCCGTTTTCCAGCCCCGGTGCCTGGCCGTTGGCCTGAATGGCGACCGGTTCGCCTTTGGACCAGCCGTGCGCCTTGAAGTAATTGGCCACGCTGCCGATGGCATCGACCGGATCCCACAGGTTGATATGCCCATCGCCGTTGAAGTCGACCGCATAGCTTTTGAAGGAAGAAGGCATGAACTGCCCATAGCCCATCGCGCCGGCAAAGGAGCCGCGCAGTTCGAGCGGATCGTCGCCTTCGGTGCGCGACATCAGCAGGAAGGTTTCCAGCTCACCGGCGAAGTAATCGGCGCGGCGCGGGTAGTTGAAGGCCAACGTCGCCAGCGCGTCGATAATGCGGGTTTTACCCATTACGCGGCCCCAGCGGGTCTCCACGCCGATAATCCCCACGATGATCTCCGGCGGCACGCCGTACACCTGCCAGGCACGCTGCAGCGCATCCTGATATTGATTCCAGAACACCACGCCGTTTTGCACGTTATCCGGGGTGATGAACTTGTTGCGGTAGCGCAGCCAGGAGCCATTCGGCCCGGTTGGCCCCTGGGTAGACGGCGTCGGCGCCTGCCTGTCCATCAGCCGCAGCACCGAATCCAAACGCCGTGCCTGCGCCAGCACGTCGTGCAGCTGCTGCCGATCAAAGCCGTGTTCCTGCACCATCTTATCGATAAAGCGCGCGGTATTCGGGTTATTGGCGAAATCCCCCCCCAGCGGCGCGCCGCTGTGCGCCGGGCTCAGCAAAAAGCCGCCCTTTACCGGGGGGCTCTGCGGCGTAGCGGTGGTACTGGGTTTCGGCGTGCTGCTACAGGCAGCAAGCAAGGTAATCAGCGGTAAAAGCGCAACCAGGTGACGCATCGGATATCCATATAGCCATGCAAGAGATAAGTGGGAGTTATGTTAATGCATTGTTCAACGCGAACAAACAGGATTATGCCGCCAATTACCGCGCCAGGTAGCCAAACGTGCCAAATTGTGACGTTTTGCACGGTGAAGGGACGCCCGATGCGGCCGCGTGGAATCTCAACCGCAACTAAATGAGAAAAATTATCACCTTGACGCCCGCATTTACCCCGATAAAATGCCCGGCTGCTTGCCATCCGGCCACCGCCGGGCGGTCAATGATTATGACAACGGATTGTGATGGACTCTCTCGGACAACTCGCCAAAGACCTTTATCGTGGGCGCATCTCGCGCAAACCCTTTGTTTTTTCGCTGGCGATCTTCGCCGTTGGCATCGTGCTACTGTCGTTTCTGTCGACCTATCTGGATAAAAACCATTTTCGCGCCCATGCGCACGGCGATACCGAGGAATTCGTCTCGGTGCTGCTGTATCTGCTGTGCATCATGGTGTGGGCGCTGTTCTGTTTTGGCCTGGTGGCGTGGTTTATGGCCAAAACCGCGTTTCGGCTCAACGATATCGGCCTGCCCGGATGGGCGCTGGCCGTGGCGTGCTATGTGTGTTCGGTGCTGAACAATTACTCTCCCGGCCCGGTGGCGCGCTGGCTGCCGCTGTTCAGTCTGGCGGGGATGATCTGCGCCCTGCTGTTGCCGCCCGACGGGCTGCGCCGCAAGCCGGACGGCAACGCTGACGATTAACGCAGCTGCACCACCTTGTTCGCTGCCGGTTCGGCCGCCGTCAGCCTGCCGCTAACCTGGCTGATACCGCCGCCGCTGTTGTGGGACACTACGGCGATCGGCAAACGCCGCAACTGCCGGGTCAGCTCCGGCGTGATATAGCCGATGTGGGTGTTCTGTTGCTGTTTCCGCCAGCGGTCGGCCGCCCTGCGACGGGAGAAATACTGGTTGTATTTGGCCCAGGCGATCAGAGTGACGGCATTGAACAACGCCACAATGATATACAGCGAGATCACTTCCAGCAGCGACAGGGCGGAGCCCACCCCGTGCTGATCCATCACCGACATCAGGCCGCGGCTGAACAGATAAAGAAAGCCGCACCAGGCGAAAAGCGTCAGCAGGCTGTCTACCACGCGCGGCAGCAGGCCGCGCTCGGAATAAATCAGGACGTCCGTCATTCTTTGATCCTCCCAATGCCCCGGTCGGGGCTTATCCAGCGCGCACGCCCGCGCCGAGCTTTCAACATCACTTTGGAAAACGCCACCAGCGTGGTCAGCAAGCTGAGCAGCCAATACACCAGCGGATACCAGATGATCCAGAACAACGAGCGGCCAAAGCCCTTCTCATAGCGCTTCTCCAGCAGCAGACTGACGGTGAACTGCAGCAAGCACACCACGCCCAGCACCAGGCCGGTAAACGCCGGCGTCAGCAGCGAGTGAATGCGGATGCCCTCCGGCAGCGGTATCGCCAGTCCAACCAGAAAAATCAGCACGCTGACCAGGTAAGTGAACGCCCACAGCGTGGAGAGGCAATACTCGGCGAACAGCAGCCACATATGCCGGTGCTCCCAGGCCCACAGGTTGCGCAGATTCTTTAAAAACACCTCGGCGCCGCCCTGCGCCCAGCGCAGGCGCTGCTTCCATAGCCCGCGCAAGGTCTCCGGCATCAGGATCCAGCACAGCGCTCGCGGTTCGAAGAAGATAGCCCAGTGCTTCAGCTGCAGCTTCCAGCTGATGTCGATGTCTTCGGTGATCATGTCCTGACTCCAGTAACCGACATCGGTAAGCGCTTGCTTACGAAACGCCGCGACCACGCCGGAGATGGTGAACAGGCGGCCATAAACGCGCTGCGTGCGCTTGATAAGGCCGATGATCGACGAAAACTCACCGACCTGGATGCGGCCGATCAGCGTGGAGCGCGTGCGGATGCGCGGACTGCCGGTCACCGCGCCGACATGCGGATTGGCCAACAGCGGCGCCACCAAATAGGCTGCCGCATCGCGATCCAGCAGCGCATCGCCGTCGATGCACACCAGATACTCGCTGCGCGCCGCCGCTGCGCCCGCCTGCAGTGCAATCGCCTTGCCCTGATTTTGCGCCAGATGGATCACTCGCAGCCGGGGGAACTCCAGCGTCAACTGGTCCAACACCTCGGCGGTGTCATCGCTGGAGCCGTCGTTGATGGCGATCACTTCGATATTGTCATAGCGCTGCGCCATCGCCGCCGAAATGGTTTCACGCGCGTTCAACCCTTCGTTGAAACAGGGGATCAGCACGCTGATCGACGGGTTGCCCGGCAGCGCCGGCGCGGGCATGTCCGGGCTCCAGCGCCAATGCCGCTCGCGATGCAGCCAGAAATAGATGCCGCCGGCGATCCAGATGCCGGACATGAACAACGGCCAGAAGAACACGAAGTTAAGCAGCATTTCGCCGGTAAACAGCAGGACAATGCCGAAAGGCACGCTCAACACCAGACACAGGATAAATAAGGCAATTAAACGATCTGTCATGGCAGTGGGAACCAGGCTGAGGACAACACCGGGCGAACGGCGTCCAGCTTAGGCCGATCGTCGAGGAAGTTGTCGGGGTAATAACCAAAGCTCTGAGCGCCATTGCGCTGCAGGCGACGCATCCATTCGGCCAGCAGTTGACCGTCATCCAGGCTGATTCGGCGCTCCTTGCGCCAGTCGACAGCCTGCAACTCAAACACCGTTTTATCGAGCGCGCCGGGGTAAGCGGCCACTTTGCCCACCAGTTGATCCAGCCAGCGGCCGCTGTCGGCGCGCGGCACGTTTTCCATCAGCGGCATCGCCATCGGCGCTACCCAGTCGTAGGCCTGCAGGAAATCCGCTAAATTCTGGCCGAACCAGGCTTCACTGGCGGGATCGAGTACCGGCATCGCATAAATATTGCGCGCGGTTTGCACCTGCGGACCGCGGATCGCCCGCACCCGTTCGGCCAGCGACTGGGTAAAGTCGATCAGCGCCCGGCTCTTGAAGCGCGTCCAGCGCGCCATCGCCTGCGGATCCTGACGAATCGCCGCCACCGAATCGGCGAAACCGGCCTGGCGATAGGCCGCAACGGCTTCGGGGCCGGCATCTTCGAAGTCCGACAGCAGCGCATCGTCGTGGAACAGGATCCCTTTGAAAGTGGCGTGGGCCGCCAGATCCTCGTAGATCTCACCGATGCGCTGGCGCGCCACCGGACTGAACGGCGACAGGCGACGATACTGCTTGTCGTCTACCGACAGCTGCCCGCTTTGCGGATCGAGGCGCTGCACGCGCGGCACGTCAGACCCCAGCTCGAACGCCAGCACCGGCATCCAGGCATACACGGCCACGCCGGTGCGCGAAGAGAGCTGCCAGGAGACCCGGTTGAACAGGTCGGCCTTCATCGGCAGCCAGCGGTTGGGGAAATAGAGCTCGCGCACGTTGCCGTCGCCTTTTGGATCGGCGAACGCCTGCAGGAAAACGGTATTGATGCGCAGGTCGTAGATGCGCTGGATCAGCTTGTCGAGATTTTTGGCCTGCTGCTGCGGATCGGGATCGTAGAGGTAGTCGAGATCGACGTGCGCCACCCGCATGATCTGTCGGTTCTGTATCTGCGTCAGCTGCTGGGCGAAGCTCGTCAGCGACGGATTGCCGGCCACCAGCATGCGCGGCACGTTCTCAGGCGCGTTGACGTCTCCCAGCCCGTTCTCCAGCGTCAGCGCCATGCGGTAACCGTGCTTGCGCGCGATATCCAGCGCCACGCCGCCGGCCGCACCGTACGGCCAGACCCACACGCGCGGCGCCTTACCGGTGGCAGCGGTGATGCGCCGGGTGATCAACGCCACGTCCTTCTCGATGCGTTGGCGGTATTCCGTCTCGCTTTCATAGCGGCCCTGCTTGGCGTCGTACAGCCGATTGGCGACCGCCGGTTCGGTATTGCCCTGCGGGTTGGCGATGCCGCCATAATGCGAGGCGTAGGTATGCGCGCCGATCTCCACCAGCCCGGAGTCCGACACTTCCCGCACCTGCTGCCAGGTGAGGAAGCGATCGCGCGGCGTCATCAGGCCGCCGAAATCGACCGGCTTGTCGGCCGGCGCATCCAGCCAAACGCCGACCGGCGCCAGCACCGCCGGCCAGTTGTAGGCCTTCAGCAACGGGAATACCCGGCTGTAGAAGCTGCGGTAGCCGTCGTCGAAAGTCAGCAGCACCGCCTTGTTCGGCAACGCCGGGCCGCCGTTCTGCGCCTGCAGGATCTGCTCGACCGACACCGGCTGATAGCCGTTTTGCTTCAGCCAGGCGAACTGTTCGTTAAGCGCGCTGGTGCGTACCGACATGTAGCGCTGGTCCGCCGCGCCGTCTTCCACGTCGTGATACGCCAGCACCGCGTAGCGGTTGGCCGGCCACGGGCGTTCCATTGGCCCCACGGTTCGCTCCGCCGGCGGCGTGAAGCGCGGTACGTCCGCCTGACTGCAGGCGGTGGTCAGCAACGTGGCCAGCACTAAAAGCGAGGATCGAATAAGCATGATGATTCCTTTAAAAACGATAATTCAGATCAAACGTCACGCCGATGTTCCGCTCGCGTTTGCCGTCGTAAGGATGCTTCTCAAACTGCAGCATCACGCCGGCGTCCAGCACTCCGTTCCAGCTGACGCGCTGGCCGTAACCCAGCTGGGTGATCGGCTTGCGCGCATAGTCCCGCTGCCAATAGCTGCCGGCGCCGGCCTGGAACTGCTGGCTCCACTCGGTCTGATAATGGCGATACAGGGTGTGATCGAGCGTTAACGACGGCAGCAGCGTGAAGTCGCGCTTCGGGTTGTAATACGGCACGTTCTCCTGGCTGTTGCGGCTGCCGGACAGCGTCAGGTTCATGTCCAGCCGATAACGGGCGCCGGCGAGCAGCCGTTGCCGCCCTTCCAGGCCGTATTCCAGCCGGTTGTTGCCGTCCGAGAAGTGCGAAGGCGCCACGCTGGCGCGCAGCTCGCGGCTTTCGCTCTGCTGCCAACGCAGCCACAGGTTGCCGCCGTTGGCGCTGATGCCGTTGGTCAACGCGCGCAGCGGCGTCTCGGCCGACAGGCGCGCCACCGAACCGCCTAGGCGCCATTGATCATTCAGGTCATACCAGGATGAGAGGCGCAGGCCGAGCTCATTACCGTGGCCGTAGTTGCGGTTGGCCACCTCGGCTTCCAGCCACAGATCGCGCGAGCGCCACTCGGCACCGGCGCTGAGATCGCGGTTGATGCCCTTGCCCTCGTCGAACTGGCCGGTGTTGAATCCCCAGCCGGTGAACAGCCGCCAGTTGTCGTCGATCGGCGGTGAATAGAGCGCGGCGTGTATGCCGAAATCGTGGCTGCCGCTGACCGGCCCGTCGGAATCGATGCCCTGATTGCCGCTGATGCGCAGTTCAGACATATGGTGAATGCGGCGCGAACGTTCAAACTGCTGAGCGGCGACGCTTTCCGGCGCGCGCTGGATGACGTCGTCGGCCAGCAAATCCAGTTGGCGCCACTCCTGCAACCCCTGCGCGACATAGCCCTGCTGGATCTCCAACGGCAGGCTGCGCGGCTCCAGCCCTTCCACCTGTTTCAACTCCTCCTCGGCGCGACGCGGCCAGCCGCGCGCCAAATAAACGCTGGCCAAGGAGATGCGCAGACCCTGATTGCCCGGCGCCGTTCGCGCCAGATGGGTCAGCTGCCGTTCGGCCTCGGCCAGATCGCGTTGATAAACCCGCGACTGCGCCAGCAGCGATTGGCCGACCAGCCAATCATCGTTGTAGGCCAGCGTCGGCAGCTGGTACAGGTGGGTCGCGTAGGGATAGCGCTGGCTGACGCGCTGCGCCAGCAGCGCCGCCTGATCGATGCGTTCGTTCTCCGCCTGTGCGTAAAACAGATCGGTCTCATCTTCGGCGGTCACCGCCTGCGGCGCGGCGGCGTTCAGCCGGCCGAAAATGGCCTGCGCCTTGTCCGGCTGCTGCAGATAGAGGTAGGCGGACGCCGCCCAGCGCTGCGCATAATCCGGCACCGTGCGCCCTTCCGCCTGCAAGGTTTGATACTCGCTCACCACGTCGGCCATTCGATAGCGCGCCAGCAGCGCGCCCAGGCGATCGACACGCGCCTGTTGGTAGCTGTCCTGCGCCTCCGGCAGCGGCCGCCACTGCGTCAGCAATTGGTCATAGCGCGCCAGCGCGCGATCGGCGATGACGAAACGTTCTTGTTCGCCGCGAGCATCGATAAACGACAGCCGCACCAGTTCGGCGGCTTCATCCGCCTGCAGGCGCCGCTGCTGCGCGGGCGGCAATGCCAGCCCCTGGCTTTCACGCAGCGCCGGATCCGCGACCCGATTCGCCGCCAGCAGCGTCACGTAATAAGCCTGAATACCGGTGTCGGACGGCGCCAGCGCACGGGCATGAGTGACGTTTTCCAGCGCCGCCCAACTGCGGCCGGCGGCCTGGTCCACATAGGCGCGCGTCAGATACCACGTCGCCGGCTCCAGCAGCTTCTCCGCTTTGGCCGCCTCCGTTTGCGCCTGCGCATCCTGCCCGGCATCCGCCAGCGTCATCACATAGCCACGTTGCAGGCCGCCGTCGGCGGGAGCGAGCTGCAACACCGCACGCCACAGGCGCAGCGATGGTTGCCACTGCTTCAGGTTGCGATAGGCGCGGGCCGCCGTCGCCAGACTGGCGCTATCCCGCTGCAGCGCGGCGCCGTCGGCACGCCAAAGCGCGACCACCTCTTCATCGTGGCCGGCCCACCCGGCCACCTGGATATAATCGGCTCGCTGCTGCAGGCTCAACCCCTCCTGAGCGCGCCGCTGCGATAAATACGCCAGCACCGGCGCAGTATCGCCCGATCTGGCCTGACGGATCAGCGCGTCATAGCGTTCATCCGCCAGCGCGGTGGCCGGCAGGGATAAACCGATAAACAGCAATGACGCCGCATATTTGGTGGCGTGGCGTTCGGTAAAGCGTAATGAACGCGAGTTAACTTTAGGCACGAGGTATTCCTTTAATCCGTGAGCTGCTGTCCTGGCAAAGTAGAAATGCGAGCAGGCACCCGAAAAGTCGGCTAGAGCCGCCGGGTAATAAGCATGGAGTAATGAATATTTCTGTCTGGCGCACGCTTAAATAGAATCGAATGCGCCTTTGCCTAAAAAGAGTATTTTATAAATCTGCCAATGAATACCGCAGCCAGGTGATATCTGCCTGAAACTGGAATTTCACAATTATCAATAAGTGAAATAACAAAAATTAAAACAATATAAATCAATAAGATAAAACACATTAATGATCAATATTCTTAATTTCACTCTTTCGTGTGAAATTGTATAAAACCGGTGTGATATTTGATTTTAATTCTCATTATCACCGGTCGACAGGAATATTAATCCAAACATCCAATTAAATAACCTGCCTTGTTGGAGAAAATAACAAGATTATTGTTAACACGAACATTAAATTTGCCTGCTAATAATTATTCAATTCAATTTAAATTCCCCCACGGATACATTCATGCTGGCTATCTCCCGAGCATGCCGTCACAATAGCGCCTCATTCTGGTTTCAATCAGGGATTGCCATGTACAGCCACTACCCCGCCCATTACACCTTCGATAGCGACAGCGACGCCTGGCAGATCGGTTTCCACGACTTCCCCGAGTGGCAATCTGCCTGCTATAAACGCGAAGACATCGAGCTGGAAGCGCAGGAAAGCCTGCTGGCCGCCATCGCCGCCGCGATGGATGAAGGGCTGCCCCTGCCCGCCCCTTCTCCTTCGCAAACCGATGACTTGAGGGTACATCTGCCGGCGCTGGTGGCGCTGAAGATCGAACTGCACAACGCGATGCTGCGCAAAAACACCGGTAAAGCGGCGCTGGCGCGCAAGCTGGGTTTCAACGGCGGGCAAATGGAGCGGTTGCTGGATATCGGCTACGCTTCAAAAGTGGAAGCGCTGGAGCAGGCGTTGTATCTGCTGGGCTACGAAGTGCGCGTGACGATAAGCGAAGTTTGCCAATAAGTTAGCGGCAGGTAAGCGAAATATTATCCAGGGAGGCTAAATTTCCCCCGTTTTGCGCCGATATGATGGCTACCTAATCACTTGTCGCAACAACGAAGGCTAAAAATGGAGTGGAGTCGCCGTCATATTTGGGCCGTTATTCTGCTGTCTTGTCTCGTTTTTTGGGTCATTTTGGCGACCGGCATCAACGCCGTCGCCTGAGCGCCTGCCACCGTATTGCAATACCCGATTTTAAAGCCCGCCACACGGCGGGCTACTTCCTGTCGCTTGCTTATAAAAAGCGTTATAAAACAGCGCGACCTGTTCAAAAAACAGCCTAAAATTGTGATCAAAAACACAGTATTGAAATCAGACCAGTATTGAGAGTACATTAGCGCCGATCCTGTCGCGGTTCGGATTTTACCTCACGGAGCATGAGGCGCGACAACCGGACAACCCGCGCTCGAGGACGTTGTTCTTTCGCTTGGAAGAATCCGCCCGACAAGCAGGTTGCCCATAAAATACTCAGCACAACAATCGGGATCATTGCTGGCGAGGACTCCAGACAGGAGTTGTTCAGTGAAATATTTTTTGATGGGCGTGTCATTCATGCTGGTTGCCTGGGTTGGCACCTTCATGTTGATGGTTGCCTGACAGCAGCCACACCAGGAACACAGACAAAGGGACGCGCAAGCGTCCCTTTGTCGTTTCGGCTAGCGCTCATTTTCCCGGCATCATGCGGCGCAGGGTGTCGTCCTTGCGCAGGTAGTGGTGATACAGCGCCGCCAGCGCATGCGCGCCAATGATAAAGTAGCCAACGTTTGCCAGCGTCTCATGCACCGTTTTGACCAGCCTGCGCATCACCGGATCCGGCGTCACCCACCGCGGCATCGGCCAACCCAGCAAAGACCACGATTTCCCGCCGTAGGCCAGGGTTAACATGCCCAGCAGCGGCAACATCAGGAAGACCATGTACAGCAGCCAATGGAAAATCTTCGCGCCTACCTCCTGCCACTCCTCCAGCGGAGGCGTGGTTGGCGGCGCAGCGTGGAAAGAGCGCACCGCCAACCGAATCAGCATCAGGGCAAAGACCGATACCCCAAAGTTGAAATGCAGATTTTTGACCATCGGCGCCCACGCCTCCGGCACCGAATCTTTCAGCAACATCGCCGCATAGGTGAGGATCACCATCAGCAACGTCAGCCAATGTAAAACGATTTGCGATCGCGCGTAGCGGTTGCTCATACACTCTGTCCAAAAAATAAAATTCAGCGTAGTTGAGCATAATGGGGAAATAATGAAGAAAACCTTGGGACGGAAAAAATAAGGCCGGGCGAACGCCCGGCCTGACAGGGTTATTTGGCGCTGCCGGCTTTGCCCGGCTTCAGCAGCCCGTCCGCGCGGAACATCGCCTTGATGCCGCGCACCGCCTGGCGGATACGATCCTGATTCTCGATCAGCGCGAAGCGCACGTGAGTATCGCCGTAGTCGCCGAAGCCGATGCCCGGCGAGACGCAGACCTTGGCTTCCGCCAGCAGGCGCTTGGCGAACTCCAGCGAACCGAGGTGGGCATAAGGCTCGGGAATTTTCGCCCACACGTACATCGACGCCTTCGGGTTTTCCACCATCCAGCCGGCCTCGTGCAGCCCCTTCACCAGCACGTTACGGCGCTGCCGATACTGCTCGGCGATATCGCGCACGCACTGCTGATCGCCTTCCAGCGCGGCGATGGCCGCCACCTGCAGCGGCGTGAAGGTGCCGTAGTCGTGATAACTTTTGATGCGCGCCAGCGCGCTGACCAGCTCAGGATTGCCGACCATGAAACCGATGCGCCAGCCGGCCATGTTGTAGCTTTTCGACAAGGTGAAGAACTCCACCGCAATGTCTTTCGCCCCCGGCACCTGCATGATCGACGGCGCTTTCCAGCCGTCATAAACGATATCGGCATAGGCCAGATCGTGGATCACCAGCACGTTGTACTGTTTGGCCAGCGCCACCACCCGCTCGAAGAAATCCAGCTCCACGCACTGCGCGGTCGGGTTGGACGGGAAGCCGAGGATCATCATTTTCGGGCGCGGAATGGTTTCCCGAATGGCGCGCTCCAGTTCACTGAAGAAATCCACGCCGTCCACCAGCGGCACCGAACGCACCTGGGCGCCGGCGATCACCGCGCCGTAAATGTGGATCGGGTAACTGGGGTTCGGCACCAGCACGGTATCGCCGTGATCGAGGGTCGCCAGCATCAGATGCGCCAGCCCCTCTTTCGAACCGATGGTGACGATGGCTTCGCTTTCCGGATCGATATCCACCTGATAACGATCGGCATACCAGCGCGAAATGGCGCGGCGCAGGCGCGGAATGCCGCGCGAGGTGGAGTAACCGTGGGTGTCGTCGCGCTGGGCGACGGCGCACAGTTTTTCCACGATGTGCGGCGGCGTCGGGCCGTCGGGGTTCCCCATGCTGAAATCGATAATATCCTCACCGCGACGGCGTGCGGCCATTTTCAGTTCGGCGGTGATGTTGAATACGTAAGGGGGAAGACGTTCAATGCGCGTAAAACGGCGCTGTGGACTGTTATCAGCCATAGGGGATTCCTCGATAGACGTTAGCGCCCGGACCGTCCGAGCGACGCTGGCCAGCGAACTGACCGAATATCGAACATAGCGCAGCGCCGACGAGCTTGTCGATACCCGGCGCGATATTTTTATTTGCCGCCCTGAAACTCCGCCGCCAGCAGCCCGAACAGCCAGTCGTCGCACCACTGCTCCGCCAGACGGTAGTTGTCGCGCAGTGTGCCCTCCAGCTGAAAACCGCACGACTCCAGCAGGCCGCGCGAGGCGAGGTTGCCCGCGGTCACGGTGGCGGTCAGCTTGTGAAAACCGCAGGCGTTCACCGCAAAATCCAGCACTGCCCGCAGCGACTCCTTGCCATAGCCCTTGCCCTGGCCGGCAGGCAAACTGCCGTATCCCACTTCCGCCTGCCGATACGGCGCCCAATGCGGGCGAAAGCCGGTAATGCCCACCGCCTCTCCGCTGTGCTTCTCACGCATCACCAGGCACAGCCACTGTTCGCCGTGTTTGTCCCAGGCCGGCAGGCGCTCTTCGAACCGTGCGCGGATCTCCGCTTCGCTGCGCGGATCGGAGATGTAACGGATCACCTCGGGATCTTGGTACAGGCGCAGAAACAGCGGCCAATCCTCGGCGGTTATCGACTGTAAGTACAAACGTTCAGTGACCAGCTTCATAAAATCTCCGAAAAACGAAAAAGAGGAACTTACGAATGAAAGATATCTCTTTATTTTCCCCGATTGGTTGCCGATAATCATTCACGTTAAAACCACAAAACCATAACGTCTTGCCCGATTCCCTACAACCGTCCGCCGCAGTGACTCACGCGGCACCAGGAGAACACCATGGCCTCTTTAGTCATCGATGATATTCCGCAGACGATCGTTAACGTCAAGCGCCAGCTGCGCCAGGCCCTGCCGAACTACCGCGAAGTTTTTCTGGCGCTGGAGGAGAACATCCGCGGCCAGGTCGACCAGATCCGCCGCGAGCTGGCCGCCGGCCATAATCCGGTGCCGCAGATCGACGCGGAAGATATCCTGCAGCAGCGCGTCAGCGATCAACAGATAGCGCTGATCAAACAGCGCGGCGCCTGCGCCATTCGCGGCGTGTTTCCCCGCGCCAAGGCCGAAGGCTGGAACCGGGAAATCGGCGACTATCTCGAGCGCAACAACTTCGTCGAGCGGTTGAAAAACGCTGCCGAAGACAACTATTTCGGCAAGCTGGCCGCCAGCAAGCCACAGATTTATGGCATCTATTGGTCAAAGCCGCAGGTCGAAGCGCGGCAGGATGCGCGCATGCATGCGGTGCAGGTGTTCCTCAACAGCCTGTGGGCCACCGAAAGCAACGGCAAGCAGCATTTCGATCCGACCCGCATCGCCACCTACGCCGATCGCACTCGCCGCCGCCCGCCGAACTCCTCGTCGCTGGGCCTGTCGCCGCACGTCGACAGCGGCACCATCGAGCGCTGGCTGGACGAGAATTTCCGCTATGTGTATCGCCACGTGTTCTCCGGCGACTGGCAGCAGTACGATCCCTTTGCCGCCGACGGCCGCACCGAAGTGCGCGAAATAGCCTCCCCGGCAGTCTGCTCGATGTTCCGCACCTTCCAGGGCTGGACGGCGCTGACGCCGCAACGCACCAACGCCGGCACGCTGAACCTGGTGCCGATCGCCAACGCCATGGCCTATGTGTTGCTGCGCGCGCTGCAGGACGACGTCGCCGACGACGATCTGTGCGATGCGGCGCCGGGCCGCGCGCTGTCGATCTCGGAAAAATGGCATCCCCTTTTATTAAGTGGGATTTCCCCTATTCCCGATCTGGAGCCGGGCGACACGGTATTTTGGCATTGCGACGTGATCCACGCGGTGGAGAACGAGCATAACGGCGAGTTCGACAGCAACGTGATGTACATCGCCGCCGCGCCGGGCTGCGCGAAAAACGACGCCTACCTGCAGCGCCAACTGCCGAGCTTTATCGACGGCAGAACGCCGCCGGACTTCGCTCCCGACGACTTCGAAGTGGATTTTGACGGCCGCGCCACCGCCGATCTGCTGACGCCGCTGGGCAAAGCGCAGCTCGGCATGCGCTGACCGCCGGCCTGAGCCACGGGCCTTTCTCGCTGTGGTATACTGCCGTCATCCGTAGGCCGCAGCGAGAACCCGTCGTGCACCCTTTTTTTGAAATGCTGTTGGCGGTGTTTGATCGCGCCGCGCTGATGTTGATCTGTCTGTTTTTTCTGACCCGCACCCGGCTGTTCCGCCAACTGCTGCAAAAAGAAGACCATACGCCGCTCGAGCTCGGCATCGTCACGGCGATCTTCTCGCTGTTCGCGCTGTTCAGCACCTACTCCGGCATCAACGTTGAGGGCTCGCTGGTCAACGTGCGCGTCATCGCCATCATGGCCGGCGGCATCCTGTTCGGCCCCTGGGTGGGGATCGTCACCGGCATCATCGCCGGGGTGCACCGCTATCTGATCGACATCGGCGGCATCACCTCGGTGCCCTGCCTCATCACCAGCATCATCGCCGGCATCAGCGCCGGCTACATCAACCTCAAGGTGAGAAAAGAGCAGCGCTGGCGCGCCGGCATCGTCGGCGGCATGCTGTGCGAATCCCTCACCATGCTGCTGATCGTACTGTGGGCCAAGCCGACCGAGCTTGGGCTGGATATCGTGTCGCAGATCGCGCTGCCGATGATCCTCGGCACGGTGTGCATCGGCCTGATCGTGCTGCTGGTGCAGAGCGTCGAAGATGAAAAAGAGGTGATCGCCGCACGCCAGGCCAAGCTGGCGCTGGATATCGCCCACAAGACGCTGCCCTATTTCCGCAACATCAACAGCGAATCGCTGGCCACCATCTGCGATATCATCCGCCAGGACATCCGCGCCGACGCGGTGGCGATCACCGATACCCATCAGGTGCTGGCTTACGTTGGCGTGGGGCGCGAAGCCTACCCAATCGGCCGCGAAGGGCTGAGCCGCGTTACCCGCGAAAGCATTCGCCACGGCAAAATCATCATCAAAAACAACCTGGAAAACCCGGCCGCGCCGCAGATCCATTCGCAGCTGGTGGTGCCGCTGTGGGAAAAGGGCGAAGTGACCGGCGCGCTGAAAATTTACTACTGCCACGCTCACCAGATCACCAACACGCTGAAGGTAATGGCGGTCGGGCTGTCGCAGATCATCTCCACGCAGATGGAGGTTTCGCGCATCGAGCATCTGCGCCAGATGGCGGATAAAGCCGAAATGCGCGCGCTGCAGAGCAAGATTAACCCGCACTTCCTGTTCAACGCGCTGAACGCCATCTCTTCCTCTATCCGCCTGAATCCGGACACCGCGCGCCAGCTGATCATCAACCTGTCGCGCTACCTGCGCTACAACCTGGAGCTGAACGACGAACTGATCGATATCCGCAAGGAACTGCATCAGATCCAGGATTACATCGCCATCGAACAGGCGCGTTTCGGCGCCAAGCTGACGGTGATTTACGACATCGACGACGACGTCTCGGTGCGCATTCCGAGCCTGCTGATCCAGCCGCTGGTGGAGAACGCCATCGTGCACGGCATCCAGCCCTGCAAGGGCAAAGGGGTAGTGGTGATCGCGGTGAAAGATCAGGGCGACCGGGTGAAGATTTCGGTGAAGGATACCGGCCACGGCATCAATCAGGAAACCATCGATCGGGTGGCGCGCAACGAGATGCCTGGCCACAATATAGGCCTGCTCAACGTACACCACCGCGTGTCGCTGCTGTACGGTGAAGGGCTGCATATCCGCCGCCTGGAGCCGGGCACCGAAATCGCGTTCTACATCAGCAAAAACGGCGGCAAGCTGCACCAGGAGCCGAGCGCGCCGTCGGTCGGGGAGGCCTCATGAAAGCCATTATCGTGGAAGACGAATTCCTCGCGCAGGAAGAACTCAGCTACCTGATCAAGAAACACAGCAATATCGATATCGTCGCCACCTTCGAGGATGGCCTCGACGTCCTCAAATACCTGCAGACCCACCAGGTCGACGCCATTTTCCTCGACATCAACATCCCGTCGCTGGACGGCGTGTTGCTGGCGCAAAACATCAGCAAATTCGCCCATCGCCCGTCTATCGTGTTCATCACCGCCTATAAAGAGCACGCGGTGGAAGCGTTCGAGATCGAAGCGTTCGACTATATCCTCAAGCCCTATCACGAGGCGCGCATCGTCACCATGCTGCAAAAGCTAGAGGCGCTGCATCATCGCCCCGCCGGCGCGACGGAGCCGGCCAGCGCGCCGAGCCGCGGCAGCCACAGCATCAACCTGATCAAAGACGAGCGGATCATCGTTACCGACATCAACGACATCTATTACGCCGCCGCCGATGAAAAGGTGACGCGGGTCTATACTCGCCGGGAAGAATTCGTGATGCCGATGAACCTCACCGAGTTTTACGGCCGGCTGCCGGAAGAGCATTTCTTCCGCTGCCACCGCTCTTACTGCGTTAACCTGGCCAAGATCCGCGAGATCGTGCCCTGGTTCAACAATACCTACATTCTGCGGCTGAGCGATCTTGAGTTTGAAGTGCCGGTCAGCCGCAGCAAGGTGAAAGAATTTCGCAAGCTGATGCGCCTGTAAGCGCTTACCAGCGCGGGCCCGGACGGTAGTAATAGCCGGGCGGCGGTGGTGGCGGCATGCGGTAATGCGGCCGATCTCGCCAGTCGCGCCGCGGCGGCCCGTAGTAAATCACCCGTGGCGGCGGGCCATAATAGTACCCGCGCGAACGTTCATACCGGTGATGATCGGCCCACCAGCGCGGATCGCGCCAGCGATAGCCGTCCCAGTAGTGGCCGCGATGATCGCGATCGCCGATATGCAACGACAGGCCCGGCACGTTCACGCCGATGGAGACGTCGGCCTGGCTCGCCAGCGGCAGCGCCAGCAGCGCAGCCAGTAACAACAGCGTTTTTTTCATTTCATGGACTCCTGCAGAGCGGACCTCGTCCGATCGCAGATAACATAGTCCCGCGCTCGCCGCCGCTCTATAGGCGCAATGCCGATTTACGCCTTGCAGACGCATCCTTCACAATTTCACCACAATCGTTCACCGGCGATTAACAATAAATCGTTGATATCTTTGATGTAGATCACGTGTTACTCCCGGCATTTCACGCGCTTTTCGGCGTAAAAACGGCAACTCACGCCGTATAAAATGCATTTCATTCCTTCTGCCGTGCAATTCATTCCCGATCCGCCGTCCGCCGGGGGGGCCGGCCATATAATAAGCCCAGACCGCGGGAACACAGATTCACCCCGCAAATTTCAGCCAGCGGCTCACGCCCGGCAACGCACACACAGGAAGGAGACCGGCCATGAACACCAAACCGGCAAATCGCAGCTTAATCGTTCTCGGCACCATCATCTGTCAGATGGGTCTGGGCACCATCTACACCTGGAGCCTGTTCAACCAGCCGCTGGTCGACAAGTTCCACTGGGGACTGGCGGACGTCGCCACCACCTTCTCCATCACCAGCTTCTTCCTGGCTTTCGCCACGCTGTTCGCCGGCAAGCTGCAAGAACGCTTCGGCATCCGCAACCTGACGCTGTGTTCCGGCATCCTGGTCGGCCTGGGCCTGATCGCCAGCGCCCATGTCAGCTCGCTCGACATGATCTACCTGCTGGCCGGCGTGGTGGTGGGCTTTGCGGTCGGTATCGCCTACATCTCCACCCTGTCCAACCTGATTAAATGGTTCCCGGCCAACAAAGGCCTGATTTCCGGCATCTCCGTCGGCGCCTTCGGCAGCGGCAGCCTGCTGTTCAAATACGTCAACGCCGCCCTGATCGCCGACGTCGGCGTTTCAGGCGCCTTCTTCTACTGGGGTGCCATCGTGATGGGCCTGATCGTCGTCGGCTCCCTGTTGCTGAAAGAGCCGGTGCTGGCAACCAGCGCCGCACAGCCAGGCGCCAACGGTCTGGGCAACGACTTCAGCGTGCGCCAGATGCTGGCCACCAAAGAAGCTTACCTGCTGTTCACCATCTTCTTCGCCGCCTGCATGAGCGGCCTGTACCTGATTGGCATCGTGAAAGACATGGGCGTTCAGCTGGCCGGGATGGATTTGGCCACCGCCGCCAACACCGTGTCCGCCGTCGCCATCTTCAACACCGCCGGCCGCATCATTCTGGGTACGCTGTCTGATAAAGTAGGCCGTATGCGCGTCATCAGCTTCACCATGCTGGTTACCGTGCTGGCGATTGTCGCGCTGAGTTTCATGACCCTGAACCACACGCTGTTCTTCATCTGCGTTGGCGCGGTGGCCTTCTGCTTCGGCGGCAATATAACCGTGTTCCCGGCGATTGTCGGCGACTTCTTCGGCCTGAAGAACCACAGCAAGAACTACGGCATCATCTATCAGGGCTTCGGCCTGGGCGCGCTGGCCGGTTCGTTCGTCGCCAAATACTTCGGCGGCTTCCACGCCACCTTCATGGTGATTGGCGTCCTGTCTGCCGCTTCTTTGCTGATTACACTGTTCATCAAAGCGCCGAAAGCGGTGGAAATGGAAAGCGAAGAAACCGCACAGGCGGCGGAGCTGGCCAAAGCCTGATCCCCTGCGAAAACGACAAGGGGCGCAACCTGCGGGTTGCGCCCCTTTTTTATTGCCCCGCCGCGCGGCTTACAGCCGCATGCCCAGCGTCTGGCGCAGATGCGCGCCGGCCCCCAACAGGCCCGGCTGGCCATGGGTTATCATGAACACCGGAATGTCTCGCACATAGTCACGGAAACGCCCTTTGTCTTCGAAGGCGGCGCGGAAGCCCGAGGCCTTGAAGAATTCCATAAAGCGCGGCACGATGCCGCCGGCGATGTACACACCGCCGAAGGTGCCCAGATTCAGCGCCAGGTTGCCACCGAAGCGCCCCATGATCACGCAAAACAGCGACAGCGCGCGGCGGCAGTCGATACAGCTGTCGGCCAGCGCCCGCTCAGTGATGTCCTTCGGCTCCAGTTTCTCCGGCAGGCGGTTGTCCGCCTTAACGATGGCGCGATACAGATTGACCAGGCCCGGCCCGGACAGCACGCGCTCGGCGGAAACGTGCCCCACTTCACCGCGCAGCACCTCCAGAATAATGTCTTCTTCTTCGCTGTTCGGCGCGAAATCAACATGGCCGCCCTCGCCCGGCAGGCTGACCCAGCGGCGATCGACCTGCACCAGGTGGGCGACGCCCAGCCCGGTGCCGGCGCCGTACACCGCGATCGGTTTGCCCGGCTGCGCATCGCCGCCGCCAAACTGCAGCACGTCGTCCGGCGAGAGCATCGGGATCGCCATCGAGACGGCGGTGAAATCGTTGATCACTTCCAGGTGACTCAGCCCCAGGCTGGCCTTCATTTCTTTGATCGAGAACGCCCAGCTGTGATTGGTCATCGCGACCCAGTCTTCCGTCACCGGGCAAGCGATCGCGATGCAGGCGTCCTGCACCTCGATCTCGCACTCTTTCAGGTATTGGCGGATCACCGCCTCCAGGCTGTCGAACTCCAGGCCGGAATAGGTTTTCGCCTGGGTAATCTCACCCGTCGCAACAGTGCACAACGCCAGGCGGGCATTGGTGCCGCCAACATCACCCACGAGGGCATAGGTCATTGATTTCGTCTCCGCAAAATGAAAAATAAAACGCTGCCCACACTGTAAAATCCTGCTGCGAAAACAACAATCACCCGCCTCGGATCTGCACCTCAATAGCGATCCGGATCACAAAAAACGTTTCAGCTTGTCCGCTATGCCGCGATTTGAAACAAATTGCGGCAAAAAACGCCCCCCGGCGACTGTTAACCGTCATCGCCGCCGGGCAATATCAATGCGTGCCTGCGCGCCGATAGTCTGGCAAGCTGTGGCCACTGCCCAACCACCCGCACTCCCTGCCCCGCAGGGAGGCATCGACAAGGGATTATTCATGCTGCATCCGCGCGCCAATGCCATGTTGGCCTTTGCTTTGCCTGCGCTGATTATCGGTTCCGTTTCCAGTCTGGTGCTGCTGTTGGTGATGAAAATTGCCGCCGCATTGCAGCAATTACTGTGGGTGACGCTGCCCGATGCGCTGAGCCTGGACGCCCAGTCGCCCTGGTGGCCGGTTGCGATGCTGACGCTGACCGGCGTGGCGGTCGGCCTGATCGTGCGTTATATGCCGGGTCACGCCGGGCCGGATCCGGCGACGGAATCGCTGATCGGCATGCCGCTGCCACTCTCCGCCTTGCCGGGGTTGGGGTTGGCGCTGATTGTCGGCCTGGCCGGCGGCGTCAGTCTGGGGCCGGAGAACCCGATCACCGCCATCAACATCGCACTGGTGGCGGCGGCCGGCGCGCGCCTGCTGCCGAAGGTGCCGCGCATGGACTGGATCATCCTGGCGGCGGCAGGCACCATCGGCGCAATGTTCGGCACACCGGTCGCCGCCGCGCTGATCTTCTCGCAAACCCTGGCCGGCAATAACGAAACGCCGCTGTGGGATCGGCTGTTCGCCCCGCTGGTGGCTGCCGCCGCCGGCGCGGTCACCACGCAGATGTTCTTCGTGCCCAATTTCGCCCTGCAGCTCGATGCCTACGACGTGACGCGGCTGCCGGACATTTTCAGCGGCGCCATCGTGGCGCTGATCGCCATCGCGCTCGGCATGGTGGCGCTGTGGTGTTTCCCGCACGTTCACCGCCTGTTCCATTCAATGAAGAATCCGGTGTTGATGTTAGGGCTGGGCGGCTTTGTGCTGGGGCTGCTGGCGCTGTTGGGCGGAGAGATTACCCTGTTCAAGGGGCTGGATGAGATGAAACGCCTGGCGGTGGACGACAGCTATTCGGTGCCGGCGCTGTTGACCATTACCCTGACCAAGCTGGCGGCGCTGGTGATCGCCGCCGCCTGCGGTTTTCGCGGCGGGCGCATCTTCCCGGCGGTGTTCGTCGGTGCGGCGCTGGGCCTGATGCTGCACCAGCATGTTCCGGCGGTGCCGGCGGCGATCACCGTCTCCTGCGCCATCATGGGGCTGGTGCTGGTAGTGACGCGCGACGGCTGGCTGAGCCTGTTTATGGCGGTGGCGGTGGTGCCGGATCTGCACCTGCTGCCGGTGTTGTGCATCGTGATGCTGCCCGCCTGGCTGGCGCTGGCGGGCAAGCCGCTGATGCTGGTAAACCGCCGGCAACCGCCGCGCGACGATTAGGCCAGCGCGAACGCCGCGGCGGCGCGGGCGTGGATTGCAGTGGTGTCGAACACCGGCACCGACGCATCCCGCTCGCTCACCAGCAAGCCTATTTCGGTGCAGCCGAAAATAATCCCCTGCGCCCCCTGTTGTTCCAGATCGCTGATAATCCGGCGATACTCGTCGCGCGAGGCGTCGCGAATTTTACCGAGGCACAGCTCGTCATAGATGATGCGGTGTACGATGTCGCGATCGGCGCTGACCGGCGTCACCACGTCGATGCCGTGCAATTCCTGCAGGCGGCCGCGGTAAAAGTTTTGCTCCATGGTAAAGCGCGTGCCCAGCAGCCCAACGCGGCAAATGTTTTTTCCCCGCACCTGCAGCGCCGTGGCATCGGCGATGTGAATCAGCGGCAGACCGCTGGCCTGCTCGACCGCCTCCGCCACCTTGTGCATGGTGTTGGTGCAGATCACGATAGCTTCGGCGCCGGCGGCGCGCAAAGCCACCGCGGCGGCGGCCAACAGCCGGCCGGCGCCGTCCCAATCGCCCTGGTGCTGCAAGCGCTCAATCTCCTGGAAATCGACGCTGTAGAGCACGATTTTGGCCGAATGCAGCCCGCCAAGGCGCGCCTTTACCTGCTCGTTGATGGTGCGGTAATACGGAATGGTGGATTCCCAGCTCATGCCGCCCAGCAGACCCAACACTTTCATCCTTCGTTCCTCAGCATTTCCGACGATCCTCTGACTTTACCTGAGAATCGTCGGTCTGACGACGCCTTATTTGGCGCCGGAATTGATCGGCTGGCGCGCCTCGAACCAGCGCTGACGCAGCATGTCGTACAGCCAGTTATAGGCCATGGTGTACGGCAGGAAGAACAGGAAGAAACCGATTTCCAGCATAAACGCCTGCGTCCAGGAGATGCTCAGCATCCAGGCGGCGATCGGCACGCCGATCAGGATAAAACCGGCTTCAAAGCCGACGGCGTGCAGCGCACGCACCTTCAGGTTACGCACCACCCGGCTGACCGGCCACAGGCGGTCGAACACCGTGTTGTAAACCATGTTCCACAGCATCGCGACGGTGGAGAGCATTACCGCCAACGCACCGACCTGCACCATTGAACGGTTCAGCAGCCACGCGCCCAGCGGGGCGCAAACCATCACGGCGATGGCCTCGAAACCGACGGCGTGGACGATACGTTCAATGAGAGACTTGTTTTGCAGTTGCATACATCACCTTTTTTCAACAGTTGTTGCGAAAGCCAGGTGATTATCATCGCTTTTTTGGGTAGATTAAAAATAGATTCCATCGATAAAGCAGATAGATCATGCACTATTCCCCGGAAGCGTTGCACGCGTTTGTCGAAGCCGCCGCCCTCGGCTCGTTTTCCGCCGCCGCGCGCAAACTGCGCAAAAGCCAATCCACCATCAGCACCGCCATCGCCAATCTGGAAGCCGACCTGGCGCTGACCCTGTTCGATCGCGGCGCGCGCCAGCCGGTGCTCACCGCTGCCGGCCGCAAAGTGCTGGGACATGTGCAGGCGATCCTGGCCGCCAGCGAACGCCTCGACGCCCTGAGCATTCAGTTGGCGGGCGAGGTTGAACCGCGCCTGAGCATGGTGTTTTCCGATACCTACCAGCCCAAGCATCACGATCGGTTGATGCAACTGTTCGAACAGCGCTACCCGGAGATTGAGCTGGAATGGATGATCGCTGAGGAAGGCGACGTAATCGATCTGCTGCAAAGCGGCCGCGCGCATTTGGGCATGGTGGAAGTGCAAAAAAGTTATCCGCCGGATATCGCCTTCTCCCGGCTGCCTGAGCAGACCGAAATGGGGCTGTTCGTCGCCCATCAGCATCCGCTGGCGCAGGTCGCTGCGCCGACGCCGGAGCAATTGTCCAGCACCCGCCAGTTGATCCTGAACACCTACACCGGCGCCGAGGCGGCCAGACAAGGCGGGCTGGTCTGGTCGGCACCCAGCTATCTGCTGTTGCTCGAGATGGCGGAACAGGGATTCGGTTGGGCGGTGTTGCCGCACTGGCTGGTGCAGCAATACGGCCACGGCAGGCTCACCCAGCTGCGGCCGCGCGGCTGGCCCAAACTGATTTCGGTGGATGCGGTCTGGTCCAAACTGACCCCGCCGGGCCCGGCGGGGTTCTGGATGCTGGAGCGCCTGCTGGGCGACACCCTGCCTTAAGCGGCGGCGTTGCGCGCCTGAATGGCGCGAGAGACGGTATCGAGGAGTTCCGGAATGTCCATCTTCGGCAGCATCACTTCGATGAAAGCCAGCCGGTCGCCCTGCGCCGCCTCACTCAGCGCCTGGCGCAGCGCCTCCGGCTGACTGACCCGCAACGCCTTCACCGGCCGCCCACCGGCCAATGCCGTTGGCAGCTGCGTCCAGTTCCAGCGCGCGATGTCGTTATAACGTTGCTCCGGCCCGTGGATCGCGCGCTCAACGGTATACCCCTGATTGTTCAACACAAAGATCACCGGTTTAAGCCCATCTCGCAGCATCGATCCCAGCTCCTGCACGGTCAATTGCGCGGCGCCGTCGCCGATCAACAGCACCACCCGGCGCTGCGGTTCGGCGGTCTGCACGCCGAACGCCGCCGGTAAGGTATAGCCGATCGATCCCCAGAGCGCCTGCACGATCATCCAGCTGCCGCGCGGCAACGTCAGCGCCGCCGCGCCGAAACAGGCGGTACCCTGATCGGCCAGCACGATATCCCCCGGCCGCAGGAAATCCTGTACTTGCCGCCAGAAGGCGTGCTGATCCAGCCCTTCCCCATCGCCTTCCGGCAGCGCCGGGCGGACGATCGGCGGCAACGGCCAACGCGACGCCAGCGACAGGCTCAGGCGGTGCAATGCCTGCACCGCCTCGCGCATCGGAATGCGGCTAAAGCGCTGCCGCCCGACCCAGGCTTCGAACGGTTGAATATCGATGCATTTTTCCACCGGCAGGTGATGCGTGAACCCCGCGGTAATGGTGTCGGTCAAGCGTACGCCGACGTTGATCACCACATCCGCGTTTTCGATCAATTGTTTCACCGCCGGATCGCTGGCGCCGCCGCAGTAGGTACCGACAAAACCGGCGCGATTCTCGTCCAGCAGGCCCTTGCCGAGCAACAGCGTCGCATGCGGCATATCGACCTCCTGCAGCCACTCGTCCAGCGCCGCTTCGGCGCCGAAGCGATCGGCCAGGAAGTCCGCCAGCAGCGACACCCGCCGTGCCGACAGCAGCTTTTCGCGCGCCGCGGCGATAAACGCCTGCAATGCGCTCTGCGACAGTTTGGCCTGGCGCAGCATCAGCGGCGCCGGTTTACTCGGCAGCGGCGCCTGCGCGACGTCGCTGGGCAACATCAGGTAAACCGGGCGATGCTCCAGCAAGGCGGCGCCGATCAGGCGGTCTATCTCCAGCGCAGCGTTGTCGGCGGTCAGGTCGGCCTGCGCGACGGTCACCTCTTTGGCTATCCGGGCGAAATGAGTGAAGTCGCCATCCCCCAGCGAATGATGCAGCAAATCACCGGCGCGCTGGGCGCGCTGCGCCGGCGTGCCAACCACGTGGATCACCGGCAGGTATTCGGCGTAGCTGCCGGCCACCCCGTTCAACGCGCTCAGCTCCCCCACGCCGAAGGTGGTGAGCAGCGCGGCCGCCGGTTTGCAGCGCGCATAGCCGTCAGCCGCATAGGCGGCGTTCAACTCGTTGGCGCAGCCTACCCAGGTGATTTGCGGATGCGCGAGGACGTGATCGAGAAATTGCAGGTTGTAATCCCCCGGCACGCCGAAGAAATGACGGATGCCGATTTGGGCCAGACGATCGAGCAGATAATCGGCCACCGTATAGGTCTGAGTCATGATCATCACCTGTCTGCAGCTGAAGCGATTATCTTAATTATCGAAGATGCCGTTCAAATTTCGAACAATCATCCCGGCATCGAACGGCAACCTGGCGTTACATGCCGGCGTCGTGATCGCTCCCGCGGCAACGCGGTGTGGAAACGTATACACTCAAAGCACTTCACCTTTCGCCGACAAGGATAACTATGTCTTACCCAGCCTCCCCCTCGCGTTATCAAGCTATGGAATACCGGCGCTGTGGCCGCAGCGGGCTGAAGCTGCCCGCCGTCTCACTCGGCCTGTGGCACAACTTCGGCGACGCCACTTTGTACGACAACGCCCGTACCCTGATCCGCTGCGCCTTCGATCGCGGCATTACCCATTTCGATCTGGCCAATAACTACGGCCCGCCGCCCGGCGCCGCCGAGGAGAACTTTGGCCGCATTCTCAACGCCGATCTGCGGGCCTGGCGCGATGAGCTGATCGTCTCCTCTAAAGCCGGTTACACCATGTGGCCCGGCCCCTACGGTGATTGGGGCTCGAAAAAGTACCTGGTCGCCAGCCTCGATCAGAGCCTGAGGCGCATGGGGTTGGAGTATGTGGATATCTTTTATCATCATCGGCCGGATCCGGACACGCCGCTGGAAGAAACCATGGCGGCGCTGGATCTGCTGGTGCGCCAGGGCAAAGCGCTGTATGTCGGCCTGTCCAACTACCCGGCCGAGCGCGCGCGACAGGCCTTCGACATTCTGCAGCAGCTCGGCACGCCGTGCGTGATCCACCAACCGAAGTATTCGATGTTGGAACGCGGGCCGGAGACGGCGTTGCTGGATACGCTGGAGGAACATGGCGTCGGCTCTATCGCCTTCTCGCCGCTGGCGGGCGGCCTGCTGACCGATCGCTACCTGCACGGCATCCCGCAAGATTCTCGCGCCGCCAGCGGCAGCCGCTTCCTGCAGCCGGAGCAGCTGACCGCCGAGCGACTGGACAAGGTGCGCCGCCTTGATGCGCTGGCGCGGCAACGCGGGCAGAAGCTGTCTCAGATGGCGCTGGCCTGGGTGCTGCGCGGCGATCGCGTGACCTCAGTGCTGATCGGCGCCAGCAAGAATGCGCAGATAGAAGACGCGGTGGGCATGCTGGCCAATCGTCACTTCAGTGAAGAAGAGCTCGCGCAGATCGAGAACATCTTATTGTAATCGTTTACAAATTCCGCCGTTCAATCGAGCGGCGATACTCCAGAAAAATCTCAAATCTTAACTTCCTGCATCATTTTCAGAGTGGCTCTCAGATTCAACCCTATATGCCGGCGCTATGATGCCGATATTGCAGCAAAAATAACGATAAGGCCGCTTTTAAACTGATGAACGCGCTTCATAAAGTGACAAACGGCCAGGCCGCGCAAGCGGGAAGGAGAAGCCATGTTTAAACCTCTGCTCTTGGCCGCCATTTTGGCGGCGACGGTACTGCCCGCCGCACAGCAGGCGCATGCCGAAGGGATCAGCATCGATCTGATGCCGGGCGTTTCATTGCGCATCGGCGATCAGGATAACCGCGGCCGTTACTGGGACGGTTACGATTGGCGGGATCGCGACTGGTGGCAAGGCCATCAGGGCCGTTATCTCGGCGACCGCAGCCGTCGCGGTTACTACTGGGACGGCTATCGCTGGCGCGATGGCGACTACTGGCGTAAACACTATTACTATCATGAAGGACGCTATCGTAAATACGACAAACACTACGATAAGCACCACTGGAAGAAAGAGAAAAAGCACCATCACGATCATGACCGCGATCGCTGGCGCCGCCACGGCGATGACGACCGCGATTAAAGACGACGGGCCGGCGCAACGCCGGCCCGCACTGTTTTCGCTTACAGCACGCTGCCGATCAGCAGGTAGCCGTTCAACCCAACCACCACCAGTACGATCAGCTTGCCCAGATTTTGCACCAGCGGGCCGTTGACCATTTCCCCCATCAGCGCCCGATTGCCGGTGAAAGCCAGCAGCGGCACCAGCGCCAGCGCAATGCCGAAGCTGAGCAGCACCTGGCTCAGCACCAGAATGCGCGTCGCATCCATCCCCAACATGATGACGATAAACGACGGCAGCATGGTCACCGCGCGCCGCAGCCACAGCGGAATATGGAAACGCACGAACCCCTGCATCACCACCTGCCCCGCCAGCGTGCCCACCACGGTAGAAGAGAGGCCGGCGGCCACCAGGCTCAGGCCGAACACGGTGGCGGCGGCGTGCCCGAGCAGCGGTTGCAGCGTCAGGTAAGCCACGTCAAGATCGGCGATGCCGCTGTGGCCGCTGAAATGAAACGCGGCGGCGGCGGTGGCCATCATCGCCAGATTAACGAAACCGGCGATGGTCATAGCCACGGCGACGTCGACTTTGGTGGCGGCATAGCGTTCCGCCTTGTCGTGCTCGCCGCCGATTTGGGTGAGCGACGAATGCAGATAGATCACGTGCGGCATGATGGTGGCGCCCAATACCCCGGCAGCCAGGAATACCGCATCGCCATTAGGCAAATCGGGCAGCGCCATCCCCTTCAGCAGCGGCGCCAACTGCGGCTGGGAGAACGCCAGCTCGACGATGTAAGCGGCGGCGACGAACAACAACAGCCCGCCGATCACCAGCTCCAGCGGCTTTTGCCCGCGTTTTTGCAGCATCAGAATTAAAAAGGTGGCGATGCCGGTCAGCACTGCGCCCTGCAACAGAGAGACACCGAGCAGCAGCTTGAAGCCGATCGCCGCGCCGATAAACTCAGCCAGATCGGTCGCCATGGCGATGATCTCCGCCTGTACCCAATAGGCCCACACCGCCGGCCGCGGAAAGCGATCGCGAATATGCTCGGCCAGATTTTTCCCGGTGGCGATGCCCAGCTTGGCGGACAACAGCTGGATCAGCATCGCCATCACGTTGGCCCAAACCACCACCCACAGCAGGCTGTAGCCGAATGAGGCGCCGGCCTGGATGTTGGTGGCGAAGTTGCCGGGATCGATATAGCCGATAGCGGCGATGAAGGCGGGCCCCATGAGCGAGAGTTTAATTTTTCTGGCGGAGCGACCGGAGGTGGTTTCAACCACGCGACTGTTCAGCATATGTTGAACCCTTACTGAAATTACGTTTATCTCCACTCTATATAAATGATAATAATTATCAAGCGCATTTAGAGCGGTAAAACTTATCTCTGTAATAGCCAACATTAACGGTTTTATCGAAGGGTTCAGCGCGGAGCTTGCCGATTTCCGTGCTTTTCTGATGGGATTTTGGCTGCAATACCCCTGAAAGACAGGTTAGCACAAGAATACGAATTTCCTATTGCTGCTTTAACATCTTGATTTTTTATGCTTTTGCGCAACACTTTAGGAGAACTCCCACTATGATTTTCCATATTTGCAATAGAAGTCTCGTTTTTAAACGTAGCGTTACATAAAATGACAGCCGAAATTCAGCCTGCCTCAAATTTGGAGCAAACATGTCCCATATTGCGCACTTTGCGTTGGCGATAGTGGTGGTAGCGATCCTGGCCCTGTTGGTGTGCCGCGATCGTAAAAGCATCCGCATTCGCTATGTTATTCAACTACTGGTTATCGAAGTACTGCTGGCCTACTTTTTCCTGCATTCGGAAGCGGGTTTGGGCTTCGTAAAAGGATTCGCCGCGCTGTTTGACAAACTGCTCGGGTTTGCGGGACAAGGGACTGATTTCGTGTTCGGCGGCATGGGCGACAAAGGCCTGGCGTTCTTCTTCCTGAAGGTGCTGTGCCCGATCGTCTTCATTTCGGCGCTGATCGGTATTCTGCAGTACATCAAGGTGCTGCCGTTCATCATCCGCATTATCGGCACCGTGCTGTCGAAAGTGAACGGCATGGGCAAGCTGGAGTCGTTTAACGCCGTCAGCTCGCTGATCCTGGGGCAATCCGAAAACTTCATCGCCTACAAGGATATCCTGGGCAAGATGTCGGAAAAGCGCATGTACACCATGGCGGCGACCGCGATGTCTACGGTTTCCATGTCCATCGTCGGCGCCTACATGACCATGCTGGACGCCAAATTCGTGGTGGCGGCGCTGGTATTGAACATGTTCAGCACCTTTATCGTGCTGTCGCTGGTGAACCCGTACGACACCAATAAAGAAGAAGAGCTGCACCTCGGCAACCTGCACGAAGGCCAGAGCTTCTTTGAAATGCTGGGTGAATACATCCTGGCGGGCTTCAAAGTAGCGATTATCGTCGCCGCGATGCTGATTGGCTTCATCGCCCTGATCGCCGCGCTCAACGGTGTGTTCAGCGCCATTTTCGGCCTGAGCTTCCAGGAAATCCTCGGTTACTTCTTCTATCCGTTCGCCTGGATCATGGGCATTCCTAAGCACGAAGCCCTGCAGGTTGGCAGCATCATGGCCACCAAGCTGGTTTCCAACGAATTCGTGGCCATGATGGAACTGCAGAAAGTCTCTGCCGAGCTGTCGCCGCGCAGCCTGGGGATCCTGTCGGTGTTCCTGGTGTCCTTCGCCAACTTCTCTTCCATCGGCATCGTGGCCGGTGCGATCAAGGGCCTGAACGAACACCAGGGCAACGTGGTGTCACGCTTTGGCCTGAAGCTGGTGTACGGCTCTACGCTGGTCAGCATCCTGTCCGCTTCTATCGCGGGTCTGGTGCTGGGCTAAGCCTGAAATTCACAGCAATGATAAGGCGCCTGCGGGCGCCTTTTTTATTGGCCGGCATTCGGCGAAGGTTAAATGACACAAAGCAAAAAGCCGACCCTAAGGTCGGCTTTTTAAATGGTGGTGGAGCTAGACGGGATCGAACCGTCGACCTCTTGCATGCCATGCAAGCGCTCTCCCAGCTGAGCTATAGCCCCACAAAAGTGGTACGCTTTGACCGGCGTTACGGTATCCCCAACCTTTCTGAGAAGAAGATTGGTGGAGCTAGACGGGATCGAACCGTCGACCTCTTGCATGCCATGCAAGCGCTC